>JAYGDV010000507.1:0-15197 GCA_046582735.1 Planctomycetota bacterium | reverse complement strand
GATACGTTGGGAACTGGATATCTCGTAGTGAAAATCGCACTCAGGGCAGACATTCTGCATTTCCTTGAACTTGGGCTTGTAGACCAGCTTGTTACACGATGTGCACTGCATCCAGAGATCGGGCATCTCTTTGCGTTTGCGACCGCTGGCTGGTTTTTTCCCGGATTCTTCAGGTGCCATATTCAACTGCCTGCCAATTCTATGAGTTCCCGGGTGGCTGCCGCCGGATCAGCTGCGCCAAATATGGCGCTTCCAGCGACAAAGATATCCGCTCCTGCCTCCAGGCAGGCCCCGATGGTGCCCCGGTCAACTCCTCCATCAACCTCTATATTTAATTTCTTTTCCCGGGACAGCTTTTCTTCTTCCTGGCGAAGACGCCTGACCTTATCCAGGTTGTCACCCAGGAAGGCCTGTCCCCCAAAACCCGGGTTTACCGTCATCACCACCACCATGTCCAGCCTGGGAAGAAATTCAAGGATGTCCTCGACAGAAGTCGCTGGGTTCACAGCGATCCCTTTACCGACTCCCTGCTCCTCAAGCAGGTCCAGCATCGCGCCCTTATCCCCCTCCGCCTCGATATGAAAGCTGATGTGGTTCGCACCTGCCTTGATGAAGGACTCGAGATAATCTTCCGGATCCGTAATCATCAGATGAACATCAAGAGGAAGAGTTGTTGCACTTCGAAGGGCCTCGACAACAACGGGTCCCATGGTCAGGTTCGGAACAAAATGCCCATCCATGACATCGATGTGAATCTGCCCTGCGCCGGCCTCTTCTACAACCCGTACCTGCTCCCCGAGGCGGGAGAAATCAGCAGAGAGAATTGAGGGGGCGATCCTGGGCGTCATAATGACGAAGTGTAAATCCACCGGGAAAAACTCGCAAGATCAGACGAAAAAAAACGAGGCGACCCTGGCGGGTCGCCTCGAGACGACTGGGAGATTGGACGAGTCTGGGCCCTCCTCCCTGGGCCCACGGAAACGGGTTAACTCTCAACCCGCAGGCGTGATCAGCGCAAACGGGAGGCTTACTGGATGGGATCGCTCGAAAGCCTGGCCGTTGAGTCCGGGTCAAAGCGGATAACTGCGGACTGGTCGACGAAGAAGTGTCGATCGCCATCATTACCCTCGCTTACGGGGCTCGCAGCACAGGTCCAGGTACCGTCGCGGCTCATGCGGTACTCAAAACTGTAGCCGGATTTCTGGCCACCTCCGAGCACGCTGTCGATATAGCCGGCATCCTCGAGATCACCCAGGTCTCCTGCATACTCCTGGAAACGGGTACGATACTGCTCGTTCACCGTCGTCAGCGTCCTGAGCGAGCTGATAGCAGAAGCTTCGTTTCCAGCCTTACGTGCATTGAGCAGGCTGGGGATCGCGATCGCCGCGATGATCGCGATGATCGCAACGACAATCATGAGTTCGATAAGCGTAAATCCTTCTTCTCTGCGCATATTCTTCATTTTCTTCCTTACTCCTCTAAAGACTCCAATTAACCCGTCGAATCTACAATGTCGACGAACTTCAAACTGAAACAGACACGCCCTGCCCCAGGGCGCCGCCAGACCATCTGGCTCCTGCTTTCCACAGTGGCAAGGAAGGTGCCGAACCTGCAGAGAATCTCAAAGTTCTTCACAAGTGTCGAAACTGCAAACGAATAGAGTGACGGATCATTATTCCGCGGCGGGAACCGACAGCCAATTTTTGTCACTGCCAACCGCCAAATAACGACGCAATCGCCAATCTGTGACAAAACAGAAACCCCGGAGGAGCCGTTGACCCGCGCTGGACACTTCCATACACTCTGAAGCCTCAGTCCTGCAACCGGAGCAGTTCCTGCTCAGGAAACAGCCTGCAAATTAAACGAGAACTGCCGTGGTGGTCGCGAACAGAAAAATCTGGAGACTGAAGGAAATTGACGAAGCCCTGCGCGCACAGCTCGCGAACGAAGCCTCCTGCTCCCTCGAGGTCTCCGCTCTTCTTCTAAGCAGGGGAATCGAGGACGGCGAAGAAGCCAGGAAATTCCTCCATCCCAGGCTTATGCACCTTATAGATCCTGAGGTGCTTCCAGATATCAACAAGGCGGCAGAGAGAATCAACAAGGCGATCGGCAGCGATGAGAAGATCTGTATTTTCGGCGATTACGATGTAGATGGGATCTCTTCAACCTGCCTGCTGCTTAACTTCTTCCAATTGGTGGAAAAAGAGGTGGCCTACCGCCTGCCCAATAGGTTCAAGGGCGGCTACGGGCTCAACCCGGATGTGATCAGGGAGCTCTCAGGAGATGGGATCACCCTCCTGATCACTGTCGACAACGGGTCTTCCTCAAAAGAAGAGATCGACCTTGCAGCAGAGCTGGGTATGGACGTGGTCGTTTGCGACCATCATCAACCCTCCGGCGACCTGCCCTCTCCTATTGCCCATATCAATCCCTGGCTCAGCGACAGCGACAACATCTTCAAGAACCTTGCAGGGGTGGGAGTTACCTACAAACTCGTCTGGGCCCTCTGCCGGCATTTCTCCAAGGCGAAAAAACTGAGTGAGCAGTTCAGAGATTTCATGTGCGAATCCCTCGGCCTGGCTGCACTTGGAACCATCGCAGACATGGTCCCTCTACTTCAAGAAAACAGGATCCTGGCCAAATTCGGGCTGCGCGAGCTGGAAAGATCGAAGCGCCCCGGGATCGAAAAACTCGTCGACATCACCCGGCAGCGCTCGGGCAACGACGGAGCGCTTTCAACAGAGGATGTCGGCTTCGGAATCGGGCCCCGCATCAATGCCGTGGGCAGACTGAGTGATCCGGGCTACGCCCTCGAACTCCTCATGGCGGAGGACAAGGCGAAGGCGGAAGAGCTCTTCGGCGTACTCGAAAAGGAGAACAACAAGCGTCGCAAAATTGGCGCGGATATTTTCGAAGACGTCTGCAGGCGTATCGAAAATGAGCACGACCCCGAAACGGGAAAAATGATCGTCATGGGAGATCCCTCCTGGCACCCGGGGGTCCTCGGGATCGTGGCCTCCCGGGTTGTCGAGAAGTATTACAGGCCTGTTTTCCTTTTTACGATCGAGGATGGAATCGCTCGGGGGTCGGCAAGGTCCATCAAGGGTGTCCATCTTTTCAACACCCTGAGGCGTTGTGAAGAACTCTTTGACCGCTTCGGAGGCCATGAGATGGCGGCAGGAGGCACGCTTCCTGCAGACCGCATCGAGGAACTGAGTTGCGCTCTCAATGATCTCATCGAGCTCGACCCGGCTGAGATGATTCCCGAGATCGAATACGATTGCTGCCTCGAGTTGAAAGATATCAACGAATCTTTCCTTGCGGAGATCTCCCGGCTCGAGCCCTTCGGCTCTGAGAACTCAGAACCCCTCTTCGCCACCATGCAGCTCGAGGTGGTTGGCAGCCCCAAGCTGATGGGCAAAGACGGCCGGCATATATCCTTCCACGTACGGCAGCGGAAGGGAGAGCCTGCCTACAGGGCAGTGGCGTTCAACATGGGGCATCTCGGGCGCGAAATCACCAGGGGGACCTCCATATCACTTCTCTACCACCTGCGCATCAACGTATGGAGAGGAACGCGGAACATCGAGCTCCGGGTAAATGATCTTCACCTGGAATCCTGAACCGACGGCGGCAGCGGCAGAAAAAAAGGGAGTGCCGACTGCGGCACTCCCTTTTTTTGACCGAACCGATCAATCCATCACTCACCTTAGCTTTTCTTCGATGATCGATTTGAAATCGTCCGGGATGACGGTCTTCTTCTCGGAGTAGAGATTGCGCGCAACCTCCATATTGCCCTCATCTGCATGTGACCAGGTAATATAGAACCAGGCCAGTCCCTCCGGAACGTTTCCTCCCTTGCTGAGGGCCACCTCGAACTGCGACCTCGCCCCCTCACCATCTCCCTTGAAAAGAAGTGCAAGAGCCAGGTTGAACCGGGCCTGGCCCGAGTCCTCCTGTTCCAGGACCTTCTCGGTAACGGTCTTTGCCCTGTCCAGTTCGTTTCTCTGGATCAGCACGGCGCCAAGATTGAGCTGGGCGGAAATATTATCCGGATCCTGCGCAATGGTTGCCTCCAGCAACTGGAGAACCTCATCGGAATGAGTCTCCGGATTCAGGTCATTCAGCAACATTGAAAGCCTGAAAGAAGCCTCGGCATTTTTCGCATCCAGTGACAACGCCTTGCGGTAGTCGGCCTCGGCTGCTTTTGCAAGACTCGTGAGCTCCTCAGCCGGAGCTGCCTCCTCAGAGCGCTTTCGCCAGTCGGACTCCTTCTCCTGGGCCGAATCAAGAGCTATCAGGGATTCCCGCAGGACACCATCATCTGTCTTCGCGAAGCCCTCGATCTTGAAGCTGCCGGAGACGTCCTCCCCCAGCAGGGCCTGTCCCCGGTAGAGACCGACTCGCAGGGTGAGCTCATCTTCGGCCGCATCGGGTAGAACCCACTCGTACTCACCAGACTGGGTCTGGGCCTCGGGCGCTCCTTCCTGGAGAAGCTCCCATGCCCCGGAATCACCGACGCGATATTCGATGCGCACCAGCAGATCCTTCGTATCGGCAAGAACAGCCGGCTGAAGAGTCCACGCGATCTTCTGCTTGTCGAAAGCCTGGAACACTCCTCCCCGCGTCATGGTATCCAGCCTGACAGGACTCTTGAGCCGCCTGGGGCTGAGCATCCCATAGCCGGGATTACCAAGGGCGTCCATTGCCAGCACACGCACCTCGAGCTCCGTCAGGTCCGCCGGAACATTGAAGTTAACCCCTCCCTCTGCAAGGGCCAGGTCATCGATGCGGGCAAGCTCAACCCACTCTCCTTCTTCATTGCCAGCCCGCCCCTCAATAACGAGAGGGCCGGCACAATCGGAGGGATCTACCTGGACCTTGAGCACGGCAGGCAGGCCCGCAACCCAATCAATGCCGGGCTCGCCAATAGCCACCAGTGGAGGAGTGTTGTCGAGCTGAAAGGAGCCGATACTCTCACTTGCAACCCCAGGCGCCGCGGCAACATTGCCCAGGCTGTCAGTGGCTGCGAGGTAGAGATCGTATTTCTTCTCGTTTTCTTCTCCCAGGTTCAGGCTGACGGTAAATTTCTCTCCAGCAGCCTCCAGCTGGACCCTGGATGAATCCAGGGCATTCCAGAACTCCTCACCCTCTGCACGTATAAAGGCCTGGACGTCTTCGGGCGCCGAGCAGCCTTCATCGACCAGCTCGACCTCCAGGCTGAAGAGTCCACCCGCCACCGCCGGGAACTGCTCACAGGCAACCCGGGGAGCACTGGCATCTACACCGAAAGGATTGCTGTCAAACTCAAGGACCTCTGCCTCACCGCCATCCTCGGCAGCAGCCGCAGTGGTCACCACGAGACGAAGCCGGCAATCGACCAGGGTCAACTCAGGGGCGACCCAGCTCATCTGTCCTGCACCGACCGTAGTGTCCCCGATAGTCTCCCACTCGTCGCTGGCCGGCGAGTAGAACTCGAGGACAACCTCTCTACCGGGATCAAGAACCTGGTCCGCAGGTTCCTCACGAATCTCCCAGGCAATCTCGATCTCGTCTCCGGCAAGAATGCATTCTGCCTCAGGAGAGATGAACTGGATGGCAGGGGGTAATTCAACGACGACCTCGGGCTCTTGCACCTCGGGCTCGGGCACAGATTCTTCGTCCGGGGTTGAAACCTCGGCGACCACGGGTTCGGGAGTCTCCTCCGGAAGCGACAGGGCTGGCGAATCAAGTGAAGAAACGACCGCTCCATTTTCACTCTGCAGTATGAGCGTGTCCGTACCTGTCAGGCCGGTAAGGTCTGTCACCATTGCCCTTACCTGCACCTGGGTCTCCACTCCCTGGGGGAAAAACCACGGGAAGGTCTGCTCTCCGTTCTTCGCAACCCGGGTGGTTAGCGGCGTCCACTTCTGGCCGCCATCCATGCTCCATTCGACCTCGAGCGGACTTCGGCCCAACTGCTGCTCGGAAATATTCAAGCTCAGGCTGAGCCGCGATTTTCCACTGAAGAAGAAGGTCTTCCCGGCTCCCGTCCATTTCACCACCGGCGGGGTCTTGTCCACACAGAACCAGATCTGTGGTGATTCGCCCCCCTGGGGACTGAGGAACTCACGATCTCCCTGCATAACAACAGAGACCCTGAAACCGTAATTCCCCTCTCCCCCGGTTTCGTAGCTGAGCGGCAGAGTTTCCGACGCGCTCACCTCTGACCAGGTACCTACAACCGGATCCTGCAGCCACAGCTTGTAGCTGCTTACCGCCTTGAGATTGACCATACCCGGGTCAAAAGAAGGCTGGATACTCACCTTCTGATTGCTTGAGTAGAAATGATCAGCAGGGGCCGAGATCCGCCCGATAATAAGCGGCAGAACGTCCCCGGCTTTTCGTGCCCGTGCACCAAGCGCCCCTGAAGGTTTTGGACTGACCTGGCATGACGAAACCGCGACAAGTACAAGCAACACGACAGTGCCTGCAAGTGCCCTTACAGAACGAGCTTTCATTACAAAGCCCTCCTCTTGATAACCGTGGTCCTGAAGACCGGATCTCTTCACTTCCGGACTTCTAAATACTTCTTCACTTCCAAGGCCTGGCAGAGAGAGATCCGCCGAACCTGCACCGGAAAAACCCGCGTCTCCATCCCACCACCAGAACGGCAGATGGAAGACCTAAGTCCCCCAAGGCGCCGGAATTCTAACGAATTTTATCGGCCCTGTCGTTAACAAAACTGATGGCCCTGGAGAAGATTGAATAGCCGTCTCCGGCGCTCGACAAAGCCCCCAGGGAGCTTTCTCCGGCCCCAGGAGGATTCCTGGTCCAGGAAGGAGCCAGCAATCTGTGAACAAATCTTTCTGGATGAGGCATCAACCCGAGAACATTTCCCTTTTCATTGCAGATGCCCGCAATGTCCATGATCGAGCCGTTGGGATTGTCCGGATAAGCTCCTCCCGCCGCTTTCGGATCCGAATCCCCCTCCCCCTCACTGCTGCGATAGGTCAGGGCAACCTGGCCGTTTTCCAGCAACCTCTCGACAAGGCTCTGGTCGCGCAGAACAAAACGCCCTTCGCGATGTGCAACAGGAGCCTGCAGGTACCGTGAAGAGCTCTCACCGTTTTCCCCCGAACAATCCAGAAAGGGGCAGTTGTCGGTCTCAACCTTCAGGTGGACCCAGCGATCTTCGAATTTACCCGAGACATTCTCGATCAATGACGCAGCCTTCTCGCCTTCCCATCCGGGAAGAATCCCCAGGCGGACCAGGACCTGGAACCCATTGCAGATTCCGATCACGAGTTTCCCCTGGTCAACAAATTCGTGGAGGTCCCCTGCCAGGCGGGTACGCAATTGGTTGGCAAGGACCGTTCCCGCCCCCAGGTCATCTCCGTAGGAAAACCCACCTGGAATAGCGAGGATGTCATAATCACCCAGGCTCCGGCCACCAGCAAGCAGGCTGCCTATGTGCAGGGTGGTGACCTCGCCTCCGGCGAGGGCAAAGGCGTGAGCTGTTTCTTCGTCACAGTTCACTCCGGCAGTTCGCAATACGAGAACTTTAGCCATCCTTATCAACTCCAGTCCAACAACTCACACGACATCGAAAATCAGCGGCTCCTTCCAGGCTGACTTCAACTCAGCCAGCGATTCAGAGAGGACAACCGCTCCATCCCTGCCTGTAACCTCGAGAACATCCGTCTCGCCTGTCTCTCCAACCTGCGCGACGGGAAGCCCGTCAAAACAGGCGAGAAACTCATCCAGGTTCTCCGGGGTGATCTCAACAAGGTAGCGGCAATTGGACTCCGAGAACAGCAGTTCGCTTTCTTCCATGGCATCGCCGGGAACACTGTCGAGCCGAATCACAGCGCCCACCCCCCCACTGAACGCCATCTCAGCCGAAGCAACAGCGAGTCCTCCCTCGCACAAATCATGGCAACTGCGAACGATCCGCGACTGGATCGCCTGGTGCATTGCGCGGTGAATATCCGCCGCCTCCGGCGGCAGGAGCGGAACCTCGCCACCGCAACCGGTAAACTTCGCGAAGTGGCTGCCTCCCATTTCAGAACGGGTGGCCCCAACCAGCACCAGGCAGTTGCCAGGCGACTTAAGATCCATGGTTACCGAGCAGGAAATGTCCTCCACCACTGCCAGTGAGGAGATCAGCAGGCTCGGAGGAATGGAGAGAGTTCCATCCCCGGTACGAAACTCGTTGTTGAGGCTGTCTTTGCCGGAGACAAACGGCGTCCCAAGGGCCATTGCTGCATCGTAGCAACCCCTTGCAGCCTCGACGAGAGATCCGAGCGTCTCTGGGCGATCTGTATTGCCCCAGCAGAAGTTATCCAGTATCGCCGTGCGCTCCGGGTTTCCACCACAGGCAACAATATTGCGAACCGCCTCGTCAATGGCTGAAACGGCCATGCGATAGGGATCGATGTCGCCGTAACAGGGATTCATGCCGCAACCGACTGCAATTCCGCGCAGCGAGTCATAGAGTGGCGTAAAGACGACCCCATCGCCCGGCCCATCGGAGTCAACACCCTGCAGCGGCTTGATGATGCTGCGGCCCTGGACCTCGTGGTCATACTGGCGAATAACCCACTCCTTGGAAGCCACATTTGGAGAGGAGAGGATCTGCCGGAGGAGATCACCCGGGCGCGCTTCCACGGAGCCAGGCTCCGCGGCCTCCTGCGGCTTCTGGAAAACCGAATTAAGGCGAGCCGGCGGCCGGCCGTTGTGAAGAAACTCCACATCGAGATCACAGACCTGGGCTTCACCGTAAAACAATTCCAGCGTTCCATTGCCGGTGAACTCCCCGATGTCTGTGCACTCCACCCCTTCTGACTCTGCCAGGGCCTCAAACTCAGCGTATTTTTCGGGGTCGACGGCAAAGACCATGCGCTCCTGGGCCTCTGAAATCCAGATCTCCCAATAGCTCAGGCCTTCGTACTTCAGCGGCACCTTTTTCAGATCGACCCGCGCCCCTGTCTCCTCCCCCATCTCTCCGACAGCACTCGAAAAGCCGCCCGCTCCGCAATCAGTAACGGACCTGTAAAGGCCAAGGTCCCTGGCCTTGAGGAGAACATCGAGAAACTTCTTCTCGGTGATCGCATTGCCGATCTGGACAGCGCCACTGGAGACAGTTTCGGATTCTTCGGTCAACTCGACAGAAGAGAAGGTTGCACCATGAATCCCATCGCGACCGGTACGCCCACCAAGAGCTACCACCCTGTCCCCCGGATTGACCACCTTGTCCACCATGCTCCTGGGAATCAAACCGACGGAGCCGCAATAAACCAGTGGATTGCCGATATATCTTTCATCAAAGTAAAGGGCACCGCTGGCAGTAGGTATTCCCATGCGGTTGCCGTAATCGCGGACGCCGGAAACAACTCCCCGAAGGACTCTGAGCGGATGGAGAGCTCCGGGGGGAAGGTCCTCTCCGGGAAGATCCGGAGGTCCGAAACAGAATACATCGGTATTGACGATCGGCTTGGCTCCAAGCCCTGTACCGAGGGTGTCTCTCAGAACGCCACCGATTCCCGTACCTGCACCACCGTAGGGTTCGATGGCGGAAGGATGGTTATGGGTTTCCACCTTGAACGAGATACCGTATTCATCATCGAAGGCCACGACCCCTGCATTGTCTTTAAATACCGAGAGACAGAAAGGAGTCTCCTCCTTTTCCATCAATTCCTTCGTCGCACGGGCAATCGTGTCCTTGAGCAGGTTTTCATAAACGACCTTCTCTCCACCAGGCCCCTCATGCTCGATCCGGGCGGTCAGGGTCTTATGGCAACAATGCTCGCTCCAGGTCTGCGCCAGGGTCTCCAACTCAATATCGGTAGCCGCACGCCCCTCGCCAGCGAAATGATCCCGAATAGTACGCATCTCATCGAGGTTCAAAGACAGCTGGCCCTCGACACTCAGCGCAACCAGCGCATCGTCATCAAGCCCCGCGAGTTTCACCTCTCCAAGAGAGAACTCATATGGAGCAGCCACGGAAAAGGGGGATGGAATCCCATCCCCTATCCAGAAGACGTCCTCGATCGCCGGATTGGAGAGCACTTTTTCACCAACAAGGCGACGCTGCTGTTCGGACAGGGGCATTGAGAAACGCACCCTGAGAGCCAATCGAACGGTCAACCCGGCCATGCCAAGGTCATCGAGTCCCTTCAGCAGAGACTCCTCGACAGGCTCCATAACTCCGGTTTTTTTTCTTACCGTGGCGACCTGGCCCTGTTCAGGATCAGACGCAGGCTCGGGAATCTCCTGTCCGTCTCCGAGGTCCCTCATCTCGCAATCCTGAGTAACCGGGTCGCTGAGAAGATGCTCGGCAGCGAGGGCTACCTTGTCCTGGTCCAGATCTTCCCCCCTCAGGTAAAACAGGGAACTGACCTTGATTCTTACATCATGGCAATCCAGCAGGTCAGTCAGTTGGCCCTGAAGTTCAACAGCGCGGGGGTCCGCCCCGCAGGCTTCCCTCCAGTGGACCTCGACTTCCCAGGTTGGCAGGCTACTCATCAGGCTCTCCTCTGGTATCGTAAGGCGGAATTATAACCTTGCCGCTACGTCAATAAAACCCCCCTGCCGCCTGCATATTCAAAGACTCCTATGTGCTTGATTTTCACCCCGGGCATACTAGAATGCATTTCAGGGGGTCAGGCAAAACCGGGGCAGACCCTTTCAGGTATAGAGGAACAAACAGCCCAATGGCTAAATCATCAAACAGTCAAAGACTCGATTTCGAAGCTCCCATTATTGAACTCGAGAAAAAAATCGAGGAGCTCCGCACATTTGCCGAATCGACCGAGGTCGATCTTTCGGGCCAGATAGAAAAACTGGTCAAAAAATGTGACGAGAAAAAACGGGCGATCTTCAACAACCTGACCCCATGGCAGAAGATTCAACTGGCGCGACACCCCCAACGGCCTCTGACCACGGATATCGTCAAGGCCATCGTGGCTGATTTCATCGAGCTTTTTGGAGACAAGGCTTTCAGAGACGACCCTGCAATCCTCTGTGGGCTCGGGCGGATCGATGAGCAGAGAATTCTCCTTGTCGGTCATCGTAAAGGAAAAGACACTGCGGAGAAGGTTGCCTGTCACTTCGGCAGCCCGCATCCGGAAGGCTATAAAAAGGCCCTGATCAAGATGAAGATGGCCAACAAGTTCGGTGTGCCCATCGTCACCTTTATCAACACCCCCGGAGCCTACCCCGGGATCGGAGCCGAGGAAAGAGGCCAGGCTTTCGTTATCGCCCGCAACCTCATGGAGATGGCAACCTTGAAGGTTCCGATTATTTGCGTCGTTATTGGAGAAGGCGGAAGCGGCGGGGCGCTCGGAATCGGGGTGGGTAACCGCATCCTGATGATGGAACACTCCTATTACTCCGTTATTTCGCCCGAAGGTTGTGCTGCAATTCTCTGGAAAAGCGCAGAATACAAAGAAACAGCTGCCAAGATTCTCAAGCTCACTGCAGGGGATCTCGAGTCCTTCGGAATTATCGACGAGATCATCCCGGAACCCCTCGGTGGTGCCCACCGCGACCCCAGCTTCGTCTACGAAAGGCTCAAAGAATCCATCCTGAAACACATCAGGGAGCTGAACAAACTCAGTGGCGAAGAACTCATCAAGGATCGCTACGATAAGTTCTGTAAAATGGGAGAGTTCGAAAAGCGCCTGGAGCCCACCGTGGGTAACTGAGCCCTCCAGTACCCCTTTGACCCAGATTTAAGTCTCACGGAAGTTGAAAAGGGAGCAAGCTTCGTTTTAACTTGACCATGGGTGATCATAATTGTGCCTGGTTTCCCAAGCGACCAGATCCCAATCGAGGGTTCTGGGTCATACTCTCAGAAACAAAATCGGATTTATTGAGGATCTTTACAATGCACTCTACCAGCCCAAATGATGGCAGCCACTCACCGCTGTCCTTTGCGCAAGCAAACAATCGAGGAAGCTCCTCGTTTTTCTCTCTGATGATGCTGGTCGTGCTCGCACTGCTCGTCGCACTGCCCCTCGCCGGCTGCGGAGGAGGCTCAGAAGAAGAAAAGGTCAGCTCCAAATCCTCCAGCCGGAAAAAGAAAAAGAGTTCGCGCACGGCTGTAAAAGAAGAAGAAGAAGAAGAAGAAGAGGAGGAGGAAGAAAAGAAACCCAAGGTCAACTCCACAATACTGCAGACTCAAAAAGAAGCTCTCGCCTTGCAAAAGGAATGCGAAGAGAAGGGGCTCGATACCAAGTACAAAGATGACTTCTCCAGCGCGGCGGAGAAAATGGAGAAAGCTGAGAACTACCTCCTCAAATCAAATGATGGAAAAAAAGCCCGGTACTCCTACAGGCGAGCCATCACCGAGTTCAAAGACCTCCTTGCCGGTGCTGAAGAAGCTTCCCAGGAGAGCGACGCGGTACTGAAAGCAAAGAAGCTTACCGAATCGGCCAGGCAGAAAGCTGACAAGCTTGAAGCCAAGATCAATGCCCCGGAAGAATACGAGGAGGCTCTTGAAACCTACAATGAGGCATTGGCAGATCTGGAAGAAGCTACTTCCTCGAGCCTCAGGTCCGCGGAAAATAATTTCGCCGCCGCCCAGGCCGGGTTCGAAGACGCCGCCATTATCGCCAAGGATAATAAGCGGTACCGGATCCTGTCGGAAAACCAGAGGGCGAAAATGGCCGGCTACAAAGCCAGGGCGCTGAAAAACGGAGCAGATATAAAGGCGCTGGGGCGCTGGCAACAGGCGGAAAGTCTTGAGCTCGAAGCAGATGCCGCGTTCCAGAGCGGTGCGTTCCAGGAAGCCTCCGGCCAGTACAGCCAGGCATCCCAGAGCTACACGGATGCGCTGAAATCAGTCCTTGATGATGCAGCCTTCGCGACCGAGTTGGCAAAACTGAAAGAAGAGCAGAAAGTTGCAGATGCGGAGTTCAACCGCCGGCGGAAAGAAGAACTGGAGATTGCCAGCCGCGCAGCGAGCACAGGTCGGCAGAAAACACCTCCTCCCCCGCCGCCAGGGACAGCCCCGCCGCCGCCAACCACTCCACAGCCCCCCGGAATAGGTTCCCCGGGAGTGACGGCCACCACCCTGTTCCCTACCTGTGTAGCGGGCGCAGACCTCACCCTTTTTCCCCAGGAACTGGATGAAGAAGACGAGGCATTCCTGATCGAAAATATTCACGAGCTTTCAAAGAAGGCCAACTATGACCCTGAAACCGGGGGGATCATCCTCGATTACAACAATGGCCAGGAACTCCAGAAGGAAGTCATCAAGGGGAAAACACCCAAAACCCACCTGGGCTTTGTCGACCCACAAATGCTCCTGAGCGGAGCGGACATTCCCGATGAGGCGCAGATCTCCATGGATGGAAACACTTCCGGCATGGTGTTCTTCCCGGTGCCCTTCAGGTACAAGGTCCGCATGTCCTGGGCTTTGAACATCCTCACGATGAGTGGAGATGGCGATTGGGGGGCGATCGTCAGCTACAACACCAGGACCAACGCCCGCTGGCGTACCAACTTCCTTGATATTGGCTTCATCAAGGGTTCCTCTCCCCCGAAATGGCAGAAGATGCCCGGGAAACCCGGCTCAAACGCCAACAACTGGCACACCAAGTTGCGCCCCGTGAACTGGATCGTCGAGATTGACATGGACCAGGCAGGAGGTGGTGGTGAGATTCGTGCCACCTATGATTCCGGTGGAACGGAGGAGGCCGTCAACAGGATCAAGGCCAAGAAAATGACCGAGACCGGCCTGGTGGGCTTCCAGTGGAAGAAGGTCAAGTTCCGCATTCGCAAGCTGGTCATCTGCGGTTTCCTCGACAAGCAGGAAGCGGTTCGCATGCTTCGCAAAAAACTGGGCGTCAAGAAAGACAGCCCCAAGAAAAAGAAATCGAAAAAGGAACCCGAACCTGACCCCACTTCCCCTCCGGATGAGGGTGAAGACAAGAAGAAGGTTAAAAAGAAGAAGATTGAAGACGAAGACTTCGACTTCTGAAAATCCAGGCGCGGAAACATTGACGACACAAGAGAGGGTCGAGTCACTTGGGCTCTGATACAATCCAGCCGGAACGCACCGTTCTCTACGAAGAACACAGGCGCCTCGGAGCCATGCTGATTGATTTCCATGGCTGGGAGATGCCGGTGCGCTACACCTCGATCCCCGAGGAGCACCAGCAGGTACGGGAACACGCCGGTCTCTTTGATCTCTGCCACATGGGGCGTCTTTCCATTCGCGGCCCCGAGAGCGAGGACTGGCTCCAGGGGCTCATCACCAATGACACCTCCGGGATGGAAAGCGGTGATGCCCGCTACACCCTCTTCTGCCGTGAAGATGGAACCATCATCGACGATGCGATTGTTTACAAGCTGGCTGACCATTTCCTCCTGGTCGTTAATGCTTCCAACACCGGCAGGATCATCGAATGGATGAACAGCCACCAGGCAGGCAGGAATGCTGAACTGGAAGACCTGACGCGAAGCGAGGCAATGATCGCTATCCAGGGTCCTGAAGCGCTTGCCTGCTCCATCCCCCTGCTCCAGGCTCCACAGACCCCGTGGGATGACCTCGGCTACTACCAGATCACCTCTGCGGAATTCGAATCCAAGCCATTGCTGGTGGCACGGACCGGCTATACCGGCGAGGATGGACTCGAAATATACCTAGGTGCCGGGCAGGCGGAAAAGCTCTGGAGACAGCTGCTGGAAACCGATGGAGAACAGGCCGCGCCCATTGGGCTGGGGGCCAGGGACACGCTTCGGCTCGAGGCAGGCATGCCACTCTACGGCAACGATATCGACGACACAACGAACCCCTATTGCGCCGGCCTCGGTTTCGCCGTCAAGCTTGATAAGGGAATCGCCTTTCCCGGCCAGCAGAGACTGCGCGAGATCAAGGAAGAGGGACCAGCTGAAAAACTTTGCGGATTCATCGTTGAGAGCCGCCGTATCGCCCGCAACGGGATGGAAATTTATGCCGCAGATGAGAAGGTAGGCAGAATTACCAGTGGCGCCCCGTCCCCCACGATTCAGCAACCGATTGCCATGGGTTATCTCTACAGCGATTACCTCGCCAGGCTCGAGCGGGATGAGGCACCCGCTCCGGAAGTTGACCTGAGAGGAAAACGCGAGAAACTGCGACTCGAACACTTGCCTTTTTTCTCAAGAAAAAGGAAAAAGACAGTCTGAAAATACGGGGCCGCCCCGGCTTCCAGGCCAGGCGGCCGTCC
>JAYGDV010000483.1:0-2965 GCA_046582735.1 Planctomycetota bacterium | reverse complement strand
AGGCTCACCGGGTCGGTGATGAGATCCTTCTGGGGATCCCACATCTTGACCTTCTCGGTCAACAGCTGGTGGAGATCCTTGTCCTTGCTGACGATCCGCATTTCGACCTCTTCGCTCTCGAGCAGTCTTCCGATGGTGGCGATGATGTCATCGGCCTCCTGTCCCTTCACCTTGAAGGTCGGGATGCTCATGATTCCCAGCAATTCCTCGATGCGCCGGACCTGGGGGCCGAAATCCTCGGGCGCCGCATCGCGGTTGGCCTTGTACTCAGGGAAGAACTCCTTACGCTCGGTGCTCGAGTCTCCATAGTCGAGCGCCACCGCGAGGTAGTCGGGCCTCTGCTTCTCGAGAATTCCCAGGATCATCTGGGTGAAGATATAGGTGGCCTTGGTAGGTTCACCATCGGGCGCGTTCAGCTGCGCCCCGAAGGGGGCGTAATAGGCCCTGAAGATCTGGGCATGGCCATCGATAAGGTAGAATATTTTCAAGAGAACCGGACCGCCTTGCTGGTGGGTGTTTCCGTGTCGAGTGCATAGCCTAAGAAAAGGGATTTCTTTTCTCCATGCTATTGTCGGCAGGTTCTTACTTCCTCCGTCCGGAGTAGGTGACCGCCCGGACGGTTTCGGTTAGCATAACCGTGCGCCTGTATGAAAGATCTCCAGCTAAAAGCAGCCCCCGCAACAGATTTGATGTTCCCGCGCATTACCTCCCATCTTGTCCTGCTCCTGTTCTCGATCGGTTTCCTGTTTCCCGCCGGTTTCACCCGGGGCGCAGATGTTTTTCGAACCGGTCTCGAGGTCGCCGCTGCCGGTGGGTTCAGGGAGCTCAAGGGGAAGAAGGTCGGGCTCGTTACCAACCCAACCGGGGTAAACAGCCGCCTCGTCAGCCTGATCGACCTGCTGGCTGAGGCTGAGGGGGTTGAGCTGAAGGCGATCTTCGGCCCGGAGCATGGAGCGAGGGGAGCGGCCGCGGCGGGGGCGAAGGTTGCTGATGCGAAAGATTCTTCTACCGGCACACCGGTCTACAGCCTCTTCGGCCGCAACCGCAGCCCATCGGACGAGGTTCTCAAGAAGCTGGATGTGATGATCTTCGATATCCAGGACATCGGTGTTCGGACCTATACCTATCTCGCAACGCTGATCAAGGTCATGGAGGCCGCAGCAAAGAACAAGGTCGAGGTCTGGGTGCTCGACCGTCCGGTTCCAATAGGCGGTGAGACCATCGAGGGGCCGCTGCTGTTAAAGAGTTTCGAATCCTTTGTCGGGCCGCACACCCTGCCCCTGCGCCATGGATTGACGGCGGGCGAATTTGCGCGCCTGGTAAACAAGGAGCGGAAGATCGGGGCTACGCTCAAGGTTGTCAGGATGCAGGGCTATACCCGCCGGGGCTGGTATGGCGACAGCGGGCTTCCCTGGGTGGCTCCCTCGCCGAACATACCCACGCCGGACACGGCCCTGGTCTACGCAGGGATGGTACTGGTGGAGGGGGTGGAGACCCTGAGCGAGGGCAGGGGCACGACACGGCCCTTCAAGCTCGTCGGGGCGCCCTGGCTCGATGGCCGCCGCCTGGCGAAGACCCTCAACAGCCTGCGCTTACCCGGAGTTCTTTTCAGGGCGGCCTGGTTCAAGCCTTCCTTCAGCAAGTTCTCGGGCGAGGAATGTTCCGGCGTCGAACTGCATGTCAGCGATGCGAGGGCCTACCGCTCGGTTACGGTAGCAGTCCACCTGCTCAGCGCGATTCGCAAACAGCACCCGGGGGAGTTCAAGTTCCGCGAGCGTGCCTTCGACCGGCTTGCCGGCACTGACACCCTGCGAAAAGCCCTCGAGGCGGGCAAGTCGCCCACGGTAATTGTTGCCGGCTGGAAGAAGGGCCTGGCCGCCTTCCTGAAACGCCGGCAACCCTACCTGCTCTACCGCTAGCCGCTGCCCGGCTATTCCTTCAGGGCGATATTGTCGCGGGTGATGAACTCGGGGAAGTCGGCGTCGGCGATTTCATCGAGCTCCTTGCCGAGCAGCTCAGCGGCCTGGAGGGAGTCGTAGTTGCTGATGCCGCGGGCGATTTCCTGTCCTTCTCCATCGACGATGCTGATGACATCGCCCCGCCTGAAATCACCCTCGATCCGTACCACTCCTTTGAACAGGAGACTCGAGCCGCGCTCGGCGAGGGCTTCCTTCGCGCCCGGGTTGATCTCTGTGAGCCCGGCGGTAGCACTGGCGTAGGCGATCCAGTGCTTCCTGCTCTTGAGGCGCTTGCCGGGCAGGAAGAGGGTGCCGACATCCTCTCCCTCGAGGACCTCCCGCACGACATCGGCCTTCATCCCGTTGACGATGACCGCGGGGATGCCGCTTTGGAGCGCGATCGTGATTGCCTGGAGCTTGGAGGCCATGCCGCCGCGGCTGCGTTCATCGAGGCGGTCGTCGGCCATGGCAGCAATCTCACTGGTAATCTCCCGGACAATCGAGAGGGGCTTGCCGTTTTCATCCTCTTCGCCGGCGGGGCTGGCAGGATAGAGGCCGTCGACATCTGTGAGCAGCAGCAGCAGGTCGGCATCCAGCTTCGAGGCTACGAGGGCTGAGAGCTCGTCATTGTCTCCGAACACCGAGCCCTTGCGGTCTTCAGGCTCCTCGATCTCGCTCGTTGAGATCGAGTCGTTTTCGTTCACGATCGGCAGGACACCCATCTCAAGCAGCCTGAACATCGTGTTGCGCAGGTTGAGGTAGCGGGTTCTCGATGCGAAGTCATCCTCTGTCAGGAGCAGCTGGGCGGTGGGCAGCTGGTAGCGGTCGAAGCCCTGCTGGTAGACCGACATGAGCTGGATCTGGCCGATGGCAGCGCAGGCCTGCTTGTCACGCAGGGAGGATGGCCTGTCTTTAAACTCCAGGCGGTTCATTCCCATGCTGATAGCGCCTGAGCTCACCAGGATGACCTTGATCCCCCGGCGGTTCAGGTCAGCGAGATTTTCGAT
>JAYGDV010000463.1:0-5279 GCA_046582735.1 Planctomycetota bacterium | reverse complement strand
GGCCCTTAAGCGTACCGTTCCGACAAAGAACTCGGTCCCGACCAGGTCGTTGATCTCATCCGGAAGGCATTATTCACCCCGACAACTTTCTATGCATCAAGCAATCCCCTGTATGAAGAATACGATGCGCCCATTCGGGACTGCAAAAAACTACAAGGGGAGAGCCGAAACCGGCTGGTTTTGAATGGATACCGGAAGTTGCTGCCCAGGAGGATGAGATCCTCAGGCAGAATCAGGTTTTTCGGAACTTTCACCGGGCTCCGGGTTCGATGGCGCTGAATCAAGGGGAGGTTCGGCACTGGATTGCTGATCCCCCTCTGCGCCGTCATCTGCATTGTCCTGCACTGCGGCCCTGGGTTTCACAGGTTTCTTCTTGCGCAGGCAAATCCAGATCACGCGCCCCTTCACAACCTCCACCCTGCTTACCTTCCTGCGGCCTATGTGATCCCGCACGGAATTCAGTTCCAGGGCTCTCGACTCGAGCTTCTTCTCTTCAAGCTCAATCGACTCGGTCATTCGATCTATCAACCTGCCGTCAACAAAGACCGCGTGCTCACGCTCTGCAGGCTCCACCAGTTCCTCGCTGTATTCAGGCCAGTCGGCATCCTCCAGTGACACCTCGTTACCCAGGCGCCCCCAGAGCTCGGCCGCAAGGTGGGGAGCGAAAGGCTTCAGCACCACGAGAAACGTCTCCAGGGCGTCCTTGTCAACTTCCTCTACCGTTGTGTCGGGATCGGCGATGAAATTGACAAACTCCCGCAGGGAACTCACAGCCGTGTGGAACTTGAGATCCTTGAGACGACGGGAGACATCGTAGATAAGACGGTGCTTGGCGACGAGGACATTCCTCGAGACGAATTTTCCCTTACCGATTCGACTGCCGATCGCCCGCCAGATCTTTTCCAGAAAACGCCGGATATGGTAGAGACTGTCAACGTCGAAGGTGGCCTGACTGTCTGCAGGGCCGAGACACAGCATTTGCAGGCGGAGAGCATCAGAACCGAAACGCCCCAGCAGATCGCCCGAAGAATCACCCGGAAATTTCTCGCCGCCTGTTTGCGAATCGCCACCCGGGTCAAATTCGAGGCAGCCGACAGCACAGAATCTTCGGAAAGGTTCAAAAAAGGGAATGTGGCGCTGTTTATAAAGGAATTTTGTTATGCAGCGAATCCCCACGATCTCCTTGGGGGATAGTCGGTTTCCTGAAAAAACAACATCCACGGGCAGGAACTTATCGACCTTCCCGCCGGAAAAAGGATACAGCCGCTGCCGCATAGCCTTCTCTATCTCAGGCTCTTCCTCTTCGGAAGCCTCACCGCCGCCCTCTGCTGTTTCGCTTACGTCACCAACCGCTTCTGCTGTTTCCGGCTCTACCTCCCCTGCACCACTCTCTCCTGACGAATCAATCTCATCCCCATCACTGGAGTTATTCTCATCGGCCAGTTCAGGCTCGGTGGAAGCAGGATCCCCTTCTTCTTCACCGGCTGCAGGAAGATCATCATCAGTTGTGTTCCCATCTGCGCCTTCATCTGCAGGGGCCGGCTCGTCCGGTTCCCGGGTGGGAACAGAAGCCTCCCTGGATGCGACCGGAACTGAAGATGAGTCCACGGGATCTTCCTCGGGCTCAACAACCTCCTGTGGCACGAATGGTTTTTCATAATCTTCCCTGAATCCCTCCAACTCCCCGGAAAGATTCGGCAAAACAAGATGCAGGAAACTCCATGCACGCCCCAGCCAGGGAAGAAGGGTCCCGGCATCGCGGTGCACCATCACCCCTTCCCTCTGCAGATCCTCCTGGGCGTAATCCTCCCCCTGCGCAGTCTTGCAGGAAGAAAGGCCCGGATTGCCCTTCTTGAGCGTTTCAAGATCCAGCTCCGGGCAATTCAACGGGAGCTCGCCATCGGCCGCAGGGAAAACACCGTCTCCTTTATCCCCTGTTCCATCGCCCGGCTCGGCGGAATGGTAAAGAGGCACGGGCGCGCCCCATGTGCTTTCCCCTGAAACCGGCAGGTCCTTGAGGCTGTAGCGAGTCACCTTATTGCAAATTCCGCGCCGCGACAGGATCTCGACCATCTGGTCCCGGGCACGCGTTGGCTTCATACCACTGCAGGACCCTGAGTTGGTCAGCTTCCCATCACCTTCGTAGGCCTCTGCAAGGGCTCCCTCCATGTCAAACTTCGCCGTATTGGAATGAATCACCTCCCGAATTCGAAGCTTCAACCTCCTGGCCAGTTCGAACTGTTTTTTGTCATGCGCCGGGATTCCGAACACCACCCCATCGGAGTAACTATTCAGTGCCAGCGGAGAAACCAGGACGGGCACCTTTTTCAGGGTTATGGGATTCAGCGCAAAGCCACCCGTTCTAACCCCGGAAATCGATGCTTCCTGCCCATTTCCATAACGGGCCAGGTAGGCCTCCACATCTTCTGAGTATTCCGGATCTGTAACATACTCAATAAGCTCGTGCCCGGGAGCGAGAAGCACGAAGGTCACTCCGTGCATGGCTTCCAGCCGGGTAGTGAAAATCGGTATATGCCGGGCCTCGTAGTGAAACGGCTTGATAAAAGCAATCTCGAGGTCCATACCCCTTCTGCGACCGATGATGGCTTTCTGTTCTTTGCGTAAAGAAGCCGGCCATTTTGTTTTATCGACATCGGCGAAAAGTTTTTCGGCAAAAGAACCTAATTCAAGGAACCACCTCGGACAGCCAGGCTCCGTTGTCTCTTCGTTTTCAGTTTCTTCTTCCGTTTCCGAATCCGTCACCTCTCCCCGCACGGCAACCTGCCCGGGGTCCCGGGAAATATACTGGGAGTGAAGAAGCTCCAGGAAGATCCATTGCGTAAACCGGTAATACGCGGGGTCCGAGGTATTGCTGATTTGTCCGGCGACGCCGTCCCCTGGAGGCACACCTGGAGCGGGTTGAATGGCCAGTGCCTTCTCGAAAAACTCCAGGTCAAGCAGTTTGTCACCGACAAGATCAGCCGGCAGTTTTTCCTGCTCGAGAGCCTGCTCCAGGCTTTCTTCCTGGAATCCATCCAGGACCCTTCCGATCCGCGCATCCAATCCCCTGGATCGCTGGAACCTCGAATAAACATCCGCCAGCACCAGGCTGCGAAGATCCGTCCAGGTCAATCCCTCTGCAGCAGGAGGCCACTGCAATACCAACCTGGAAGCACCATCTTCCCCAGGCGGCTGCAAATCTCCCGACTCGCCCGCCTCTGACCAGGTCTTCTGCCACTTCTGCTCAGTAGCTGAAATATCGTACGGTTGAAACGCCATTTGGCCGAACATAAGACCACCATTAACAAGTTTCAACGGAAAAGGAGCGCAAGATCTTGACTGGATTACGGATACGGCTCGACCTGTTCTGAAAACAGTCTTGACACCCATCCAAGGGATCTTGATATTAGGGCTCCTTGAAGTTGCGAATAAAGTATCATCAAGGGACGAATAGCAAACATCCGGGGGATTAGCTCAGTTGGGAGAGCGCAGCACTGGCAGTGCTGAGGTCACGGGTTCAAGTCCCGTATCCTCCACCAGTACACCTTTAAGAGAGTGACGGAACCGGATTTCCGCCGCTCTCTTTTTTTCTTTTCCGGCTCGCCGCACCTTCCATCGACTACCTGTAGAGATCGGACCTTCAGCCTGCTACCCTGTGGTTGCCCCGTTTTGTCCGAAATCAACTTCTGGAAATAAGATCCTTCAGGGAGAAAAAATGACTCAACGAATCAGCCGGCGGCAGATGCTTCGAAACACTGCAATGGCCGGGTTCGGTGCCTGGGTTGCAGGCAGCACATCTGCAAGCTACGGTTCCCTTCCAAGTGAGAAGCTCAACATCGCCTGTATCGGCATCGGAGGGCGGGGGCGGGCCAACCTGAACTCCCTGGCAAACCAGAACATTGTCGCCCTCTGCGATGTGGATGACAGCCGGGCCGGAAACGCCTATCAAAAATTCGGCAAGGCGAAAAAGTTCTACGATTTCCGCAAGATGTTAGATGCCATGCACAAGGACATCGACGCGGTCTCCGTCAGCACCCCGGACCATGCCCACTTCCACCCATCCGTCGCAGCGCTGCAGCTTGGCAAGCATCTCTACTGTGAAAAACCGATGGCGCACTCGATTGAAGAGGTCCGGATCATGACCGACCTTGCCCGCAAGCAGAAGGTCGCCACCCAACTCGGCGTCCAGCGTCACACGATCGGAAACGTCCACCGGGTTGTGGAACTCATCCAGAAAAAAGCCATCGGAGAGGTCAGGGAGTGCCATTCATGGGTCGGGGGAAGCAGGGGAATGCCCGGGCTGCCTAAGGGCAATCCGCCGGTCCCTGAACACCTGAAGTGGGACCTCTGGCTCGGACCCGCGAAGTCACGCCCCTACAGTCCCGCCTACGCGCCCTACAATTGGCGTTTCTGGTGGGACTTCGGAACAGGTGAAACCGGCAATTGGGGATGCCACATCCTGGACATTCCATACTGGGCCCTGGACTTGAAGTACCCCACCCGGGTAGAGGCTTCGGGACCGGAGGTCGATGCCGACCGTACCCCGAAATCTCTGAACACCCGGTTTGATTTCCCGGCGCGCGGCGACAACCCCCCGGTATCCCTCCACTGGTACCACTCCGGTAAGGGGCCGGACATTCTCAAAAAACACAACCTGCCTCGATCCGGCAACACCCTCTTCATCGGGTCGAAGGGAATGCTGTTGTGCGACTTCGGCAAGCGGAAGCTCTACCCGGAAGAGAAATTCAAGGACTTCAAGAGCCCGGACAGTTTCATTCCGAATTCTCCGGGATTCCACAAGGAATGGATCCTCGCCTGCAAGGGAGGCAAGCCGGCGACCTGTAATTTTGATTACTCCGGCCCCATGACAGAAACCGTTCTGTTGGGGAATGCCGCCTACCGCTGCGGAAAGAGCTTCGACTGGAACGCGAAAAAGATCGAGGCTGTCGGGACCCCGGAAGCTAAACCCTACACCCACTCCTCCTTCAGGAAAGGCTGGGAGGTCTCCATCTAGAAGTTGGCAGGCTATAGTCCCCAAGTGAAGGCCCCGGAGGTTGTACGGATGAAACGAAGAACTTTCCTCGAAAAAACCGGCGGGCTCCTCGGGCTCTCCATGGCTGGCGGATTCCC
Organism: Planctomycetota bacterium; assembly: GCA_046582735.1. GTDB lineage: Bacteria > Planctomycetota > UBA8108 > UBA8108 > UBA8108 > UBA8108. The sequence continues at coordinate 149 of JAYGDV010000463.1, read as the reverse complement.
TCGAATCTGTGCAGCAGGGCGGAGGCTCCCTGCATCCGAGCGTATCAGGGTTGCTGTCATCGGCGTCAATGGCAGGGGCAACAACCTTCTGAGAACCTTTGCCGCGAAGAAAGAGGTCGAAATCGCAGCGATCTGCGATGTCGACTCCC
>JAYGDV010000453.1:0-1768 GCA_046582735.1 Planctomycetota bacterium | reverse complement strand
CGGCCAGTCTTCACAGCGCACAGCCCCGGGGCGGGAGCCCAGGATGGCTGTGAGGGCAAGCAGGAAGGTGAAGAGCCCGCGCTGGAAGTCAGGGTTTACCGGCATGTTCATGGTTGTTCAGTCTTCCTTCTTGAGCATACGGTAGTCGCCCTTTCGAACCGTGAATCCCTCGCGGTCGAGCTGCTCGAGCAGCGGGATGCTGAATTTGCGTGTTGAGCCGATCAGGTTTTTTGCATCCCCTGCGGTGATCTGCCCGTTTTCTTCAAGGTACTCTCTCATGATTCGCCGGATCTCTTCAATCGCCTCGCGGTGGAAATAGATTCCATCCGCTATTTTCTGCAGCACACCTTCCTCATCGAGAAGATCGAAAAGATCGGTTGTCTTGGCAGGATTCCAGCCGTGGTCGGAGGCCAGGCCTCCGGGCGAGGGAGGGGTGGCCCCTCCCTCGAGGCAGGCCCGGGTGATCTCCCCGAGGTTTTTTTCTTCCCCGGCGCTGAGGCGGGGGCCGAGGTCACGCCATTTCAGGTGGCCGGTCTTGGCATTCTGGACTTCGCCGTCGGCTTCCATCCGGGCAACCAGCTCCTGGAGGAATACGTCACTGCAGTTGATCTTCTGGCGCAGGACCGCCTTCTCCAGGAGGCGCCGCCTCGGGTTCTGTTCGAAATAGGTGGTGGCGACCTTCACAGCAGATTCCCTGGCGGCCTGCAGCTGCGCGGTGCTTATCAGCTGCCCACCGCGGCTTGTTCTGCAGGCGAGACTCTCCTCGACCAGTGATTCCAGCAGCTGGAGGGCATCTTCATTTGTCAGGCCGGCCTGCCGGGCGAGGTCCGCTTCGCTGGCGGAGTTGAAGCCGGCCTTGTTGAGCTGGTGAAGAAGGAAATCCCGTGAATCGGCGAGGGCGTCGTTCTTGCTGCGCAGGGTGTCGAGGATGAAATCCTTGCCGGTCTTCAACCGGTATTTTGAGCTGTCGATGATTTCTCCGCCGCCGATGGTCTCCATCGGTGAGTGGAGCCGCAGCACGTAGCGGTCTCCCGGGGCGGCGACCACGGGCTCCTCGAAGCGAAACTGGACATAGCTCTCCTCTCCGGGCTCGAGTATTTTCCGCTCCAGCAGGTACACCTTGCCGATCAACTCCGCGGTGCCCACGTGCAGACGGATGGTCGTCTGGTGCTTGAGCACCCGGTGATTGCCGGGCAGGTAGTGCAGGCGCGCCTCGAACATCTTCGCGCCGGTGAAATAACCCGGCTGGGTCAGGACCATGCCGCGGCGGACCTCGCGGTAATCGATGTCGGAGAGGTTGATCGCGGCGGAGTGCCCGGCACGGGCCGTTTCGGCCTGCTCCTTGTAGGCCTGGATGCCCCGCACCCGGCCTTTTTCTCCAAGCGGCACGATCTCGAGGGTGTCACCGAGCTGGGCGGTTCCACTGACGGGGATCCCGGTGACAACGGTGCCGAACCCCCGGGGTGAGAAGACCCGCTGGACGGGCATACGGAAGACACCCTCCACCTGCCTCGGACGGACCTTCTCAACCAGGGTGTTGAGGTGCTCCTCGAGCTCTTCGAAGCCCTCGCCGGTCGTTGAAGACACCTTCACAACGGCGGAGTCCTCGAGGAAGGTACCCATCAGAGTTTCCCGCACCTCGTCTTCGACCAGCTCGACAAAATCAGCCTCGACGGCATCGACCTTGTTGATCACGACCATGCCGTGGCGCAGGCCGAGGATCTGCATGATGGTCAGGTGCTCACGGGTCTGGGGCATGACCCCATCG
>JAYGDV010000417.1:0-7783 GCA_046582735.1 Planctomycetota bacterium | reverse complement strand
TCCTTGAAGGTCTCAGCTCCGATGAGCCGCGGGGACTTCTTTTCGAGGAGGTTGTCCCACAGGATGGGATCGATATCAGCGGTGTGGTTGTAGGGAAAGCAGACCGGTTGCTCGCCTCCAATCTCGATGGGGATCCTCTTGGTGGAGCGGACCTCGTCATTGCCGGGCCCGGAAATGAGGGCCAGGGGCGGCTGACGGTTTTATTCAACCGCAGGAACCAGCTTTCGCTGTTGCCGACCTATGAAAAAGTGGAAATGGATAACGGCAATGCGGGAATAGTCTCCGGCGTTGCCCTGCTTGATCTCGATGGGGATACAGGGCTCGACATCGCCACTGTTTCCAATGATGAGCCCCTGGTTTACCAGTCAAATGGAGTCGAGGCGGTGACCCTTCCTGAGCCGACCCGCTACGTTCTCCATCCGGTAGACGAAAATGGCCAGGAGATCAGCGAGCAGGACCTCTCGAACCTCGAGTCAGGGGAAGTTTTCGGTGTCAAAGTCATCGGCGATATGCGCGCCCCGTTCGCGGGTTATTCCGTAGCCCTTGCCTACCAGCAGCTGGACCTCGATTACCTGGGTTTCCTGTCCCCTGCAGGATTTGAGCAGTTGGCCCAGTTTGATACCTGTCCGCAGGATGGAAACGACAACAGCTGCAGTGGCTTTGCAACGGCAACCATGTCAAAGCGGGCTGACATTGAAAATTTCATTCCCTTTGAAGGTGTCGAACTCGGCGTCTTCCAGTTTCGCCGACGGCTGGTTATTGGCCAGAGAGATACGATTATTGAATTTTCCGCCGTCACCAGTGGCGGCAGCGAGATCGCGAACGTTCTCAAGACTATCGAGGCTGATATCGTGCAGGATGTTCCTGTGGAGACCGGCGAGTCGATTCAATTCGAGCTCGAACCACCACCTCCTCCTCCGGTTGAGGTGGTCTGCAATGTGCTGGAAAGAGAAGCGAACAGTTCCGAGGTGCTTATCTCGTGGGAATCGCAGAATCTTCGCTTCGACCGGGTGAAAATCCGGGTCGCTGATGGGCCGCCTACCTATATCGACTGGGACAACGGGTTCTTCGTCCTCGAGGTCTCCAATCCGGGAAATGTATCGATCTCTGTGGCTGCGCTCCTGGGTGGAAGTGACGTCGGCCCTACAGTCATCTGCGGGGTGGTCCACGTTCCCCAGCCTACCAGTGTTCTCTGTGCCTCGGGTGACGAGACGAATATCGTTACCTGGGAATGGAACCAGGAGCTGGTTGCCGAGCAGTTCAGGGTCTATCGAAACGGTTCTTTCTGGTCGACCGTTCTTCCCTCCAGCGGACTGAACTTTGAAGATTTCTTTCCCTCCGAAGATGGAAGCGATTTCTACGAGGTCAGTGCAGTATTCGGTGGATTCGAGAGCGCCAGGGGGGCCTGTACAGGAAATGACCCGAATCCCTGCGTTACCGAAGAGCCAATTCGTTCACCGCTTGTGGGAACCCTCCTCTCACGTGCAAGCTCATCTGATCCGCAGGTAATCCGGTGGGATTGGATTAATGGAGAGGCTTATAACGGCTTGAGGGCCGCGCTCCTGTTCGAGCCTGCTGACCTTGGCAGTCCGCTAGAGGATCTCTTTGGAGAGGGCGGTATGGATCTGGAGAATCCGAACCAGGAATTCCTTCTCTACGAGGGAGATCCTGACCGAGGCGGTGCTGCGGCGGGAACTTACACCCTGAGCCTCACTGCTTCGAAGAAAATCGGCGCCGGGCAGAACTGCAATGGCCTCGGGCCGGGTTCCCTGGTTGAGAGTGAAACGGTTTCGTTCCTGTCCTTTACCCTCGCTGCTCCGGATATTGCAGATGTCGGACTTACCTGCCGCAAGGAATCCGGTGGGATCGATGTCAGCTGGAGTGAACCCTGGCGTGGCTATGGAGAAGGTATGTTGACCCTTGAGCTGGTTCAGCTCATCGATGGAGAAGAGGAAGAGGTGCGGCTTGTTTCCGATATTCTTCCGAGTGACACAGGGTTTTTCTTCGACTCGGTGGAGCCCGTGGGCTCCTACACGGTCAGCCTCAGGGCCGGCCAGGAAGAAACCAGCTGTGCTGAAATTACCTATTCACCACGGCTTTCAATCGGCTCGACGGTTGCAGCCGTTGGCGAGGCCTCCTTTGAGATCCCGGTGCTCGCGTTTCTCCCCCTTTCAACGGGAGCCGTTGGAGAAATCGATGCCGTAGAATTTGACCTTATCCTTCCCGAAACGATTTCCATCCTGGCTCCTGCGCTTGCAGCCGGGGTTTCCCTCGGTGATGGCATGCAGAGAATATCTGTGCGAGAGGGAGACCTTCCGCCGGTTGAACAATCTGCAGGCCCCGAGCTGATCGTCGTGAAGCTGGAGGCTGCGCTTCCAGCCGACCTTCCCGCGGAGACAGCCGTAGAGCTCGAAGCCGTCCGCATCCGGTTTAAAGGTTTTGACAAATTCCGTTCTGTCGAATCAACCGATGGGCAGATCGAGTTCGCCAACAGCTACCTCAGGCTCGAGGTCTCCCCAACAGGAGATGACCAGGTGATGGATGTGCTGGTCAGCGGAAGCCTGAGGGCGCCTGCTGAGATTTCCAATTACGAGTTCAACGCCTTCACTATCCACCTGCAGTTTGATCCCGCAGAACTCGAGCTTCTGCCTGTGGATCCCCTGCAGACCGGGACGATCACAGCCGGCCTCGGGGAAACCTTCCTTCCGACTGAATCTTCTCTTGTCGATATCAACGCTTCCGGTGACCTGAGGATCGGCTGGATCAGCATTAATTTCTCTAATTTCGAATCCGATTTATTGCCACCGTTTGAAAACGGCTCGATATTGAATCTCAGCTTCCGGTCAAGGGTTTCTTCCGATGCGCCCAGGGCTCTCTCAACCATATCCTTCGTGATGGATTCTTCTGCTGAGCAGCCTACTGCATTCTTCCCGGAGCAGGCTGTTCCAGGCCGGCCGGTGATCGATGCGTTCTTCGATGCAACCCTCGAGCTTGGTGGCGAATTACCCGAGGTCCAGCTGCACTCGATCTCGCCGGCCACCGGTCCGTTTACAGGCGGCAACGAGGTGATGTTGTCAGGGGCCGGTCTCGACGGTGGCGGTAACTTTGTCCCGCTGATCCGGCTTCTGCCGTCGGAGGGCGAAGGAGACATCCTTACGGTGCCCACCGGGAACCTGGTTTCCATGAGCAGGGGGGCGGTGTCCTTTACCGTGCCTGATTCACTGGGGGTGCGTCCGGCAACGATCCCTTCGGAAAACAGCATAACTTATGATGTGGAAATTACTGTCGGCCCACTGGAGGCGGTGGTGCTCAGCGAAGCTTATTCGTTCGAAGCGCCCAGCCTGCTTGGCGTGGACATCGGTACGCTGAGGGCCGAATGCGGTGACTTTATTGAGCTCAGGGGAACAGGTTTCTCCAGCAGTACGGTAGTGAAACTCGAGGTCGCTGGCCGTGAAGCGCTGGTTGCTGAACACTTTGCCCGCTCCGGTCGTCCCGCTGTTTCCAGTGATGGGCACAGCATCCTCGTTCGGGCCCCCCTGGCGGGACTTCCCGTCGGAGACGAGGCGTTTGTCGCGGTCGAGGTGATGGATCCTCTCGATCCCGCCGCAGATGCTCTCGAGTTCCTTTCGCTGCCGACCCCGCTCGGGATTATCACGGGTGACTGTTCAGAGGCACAGCAGGTTCCCAATTTCATAGAGGTCAACAATATCCAGCCGGAAGCCGTAACTGTGTGCGGTGGAAGCCCTGTTGATATCTTCGGAAATGGATTTAACGAGCGTTGCGAGGTGTTCGTGGATGGAGTGGAGGTGGACAGAGCCGGGTTTGTTTTCCACTCTGCACAGCACCTGAGCTTCCTCTCGCCGAGCAGGGCTTCAGCCGGGCTGGTCCAGGTTCTTGTGCGGGATCCGGTAACTCTTATCCAGAGCGAGGTTCTGCTCGATTACGAGATGCCTCCCTGGTTTATCCGCGGTGACATTGACGGCGATCAGCAGGTCACCGACTCCGATGTCACTCTTCTTTCAGGTCTTCTCTTCGGAGGTGCAGGCAGCTGGCCTGAAAACCGGGATGCGGCTGATCTCAACGATGATGGCATTCTCAATTTCGGTGATCTGATGAGCCTCCTGAGCTATCTGCGGGACACCGGAGACGAGGCGGGCAATCTGCCGGCTCCTTTCCCGGCTCCTGGCCCTGATCCCACAGCAGACGATATTTGTGAATAAGGGCAGGTGAGTCGTTGACGCTTGACAGAGTCGGAATGGAGGGGTATCGTACCCACCTTAAAATCGTAAGCCCCTTGTTTTGTCGTGTCTTACGAAATGTAGAAGCTCTTGTTCGTCTTGGGACGAAAAGTAGGTGATGGTTGTATTCACTCGCCCGCTCGGTCGGAGCGGGTTTTTTCCATTGCTTGAGGGCAGTTTTCCTTGCGGGGAGAAGCGGGGAGAAAACGTATCCCCAGTTTCCCTGAATTTAACCGCATGTATTGAGGTGTACTTTCCTTGAAGCGCGCTGTCATCTCAGATATTCATGCGAACTGCGCTGCTTTTGAAGCCGTCATGGCTGATATTGAAGAGCAGGGCTGCGAGGACATTTATTGCCTGGGCGATATCATTGGCTACGGCCCAGATCCGCGCGAATGCATCCTCATGGCCCAAAAGTGTGGTCTTAACCTTCTGGGCAACCACGAAGAGGCCGTTCTATTCGGGCCGATCGGCTTCAATCCCAAGGCTAAGGCCGCCATCGACTGGACCAAGGAACAGCTCAGCCTTGCTGACTGTCCCGAGGAAGAGAACCGGGAAATGTGGAATTTCATCGGTGGCCTGTCCAAGCAGCACAAGGAGGGGGAGATTCTCTACGTGCACGGCTCTCCGAGGGATCCCACCAGAGAGTACGTTTTCAAGCAGGATATTCGTGACCGGTCAAAGATGGACGAGATCTTTGATTCTCCACCGGAGTTGTCCTGGAAGGTCTGTTTTGCAGGGCATACCCATCACCCGGGCGTTTTTGCGCAGTCGGTGCCCTACATCTTCCTTGACCCGGCACAGATCGACAACCGCTACGAGTACAGCACCCGCCCCGAGCGAATCATGGTAAATGTCGGCTCGGTCGGACAGCCTCGCGATGGGGATTCAAGGGCTTCCTACGTCATCATCGATGACAAGGCGATTTCCTTTCGCCGCATTGAATACGACCTCGAGCTCACCCTCAAAAGGTTTGAAGAAAGCCCGGGGCTCCCGGAGTACCTCGCTGAGAGGCTTAAAGAGGGGAAGTAAGGGCGCTCCCGGAGACCGTCGGGTTTCCTGGCGCTAATTCCGCAGTTGATGGACACTGCCTTTGCCCGCCTGGATTTCAACTATGGGTTGCTTCATCGGTTCGCCAGATCTTCTTTTATAGAGCGAACTTGTGAGCCCGGAAAAGGTCGGGGGCTGTTCCATGACCTGTTGCAGGGACAAAGTAAAAAGGCAGGGGTGGACTTTCCCCCGCAACACTTTATTGTTTGTTGCTCCTGCTGATTTCACGGAACTGGTTAACGGGTTTTCCTGCAAATGGTCCAGCGCTACATACTCGCCTTCATTTTTTCCGCCGCCCTGATGTGGGTTTGGGTAAAACAGCAGCCTCGTCCGCCTGAGGATGGCGGTGAAGCGGACAAAACGGAAGTGGATGCTGGGGAGAATAAGCCAGGGGGGAAGAAATCTGACCTGCCCGAGCTTGAGCCGGCGCAACCCGGTGAATCGCCCAAGGAGCAGCCTGAGCAGCCTGAGGAGTCTGAGGAGCCTGCTGAACCGGAAAAGCCCGCTTCCACATCTGCCGGAATCGAGGTGAAGGGCGGGAGGATCCTCAAGGACGGCAAAGAGCTTGACGGCTCTGCCGGTGCGGCGGATTTGAGCATCGAGGGGAATCCGGTGAACTTCGCGGCGGAAGACAAAGCTCCTGAAAAGCACGTCTGGAAAGATGAGGGGAAGGCGGGTGGTTATACGATCACGAGGGTGATCACCGACAAGGATGCCAGTGCAGATGGATTTGAGCAATTAAGCGTTAAGCTGACCTTCAAAAAGGACGGTAACAAGCCCGCGGAGGAGAAGCTGGAGGAGGCTCGGCGGTACCGCATTCGCGGCCCATCTTTTTCAGCGCAAGGGGATCGGGTTGTTGTAGCGAGCCGTGTGGATGGTGAGGTTAAGAGTTGGGCCTTCGATCAGGCCCCTCCGAAGCAGGAAGGGGATACCGAATGGGTTGCCTTGCGCCAGTCTGACCGCCTGGCAATTCTGTCGGCGGAGGAGGTGGAGGACAAGACTGAGTTAGTTGTGGATGCAAAGGGCATAGCCCTGGAGTCAGGGTTAGCTGATGGGGACAGCGAGGTCAGTTATCAATTGACCTTTGGCAGCAGTGCGCCAGCAGAGTTGATCAAGTTCGCCGACCACGGCATAGCTGGAGAGCTTTCCAGGATCAACAGGACCGAGGAAGATCTTGTTCCCGATCGGTTCAGGGTGGCGGTTGATCCCATACGGGGAGGCATCGATGGAGTCACCCTCCTCGACAGCTGGACTGCGGTGGAGGGGGCTGAAGACCGTACGCAACAGTCGCTTCTCCTTGAGCAAACCGAAGGCCGCATTCTTCTCGAAATGGGTTCCAGCTCCGGAAAGGCCGAGGATGACAAAGACGAGGGCTGGAATGGTCGCTGGAGCGAGAAGATTGTTGAAAGAGATGATCAATCCAGGGAGATCATCTTTGAGAAGACAGTCGAGTTCGATGGCAAAAAGATTGAAGTCCGTAAGAAGATCTCCCCTGCTTCAGCCGGGGATTTCGACAAGCTACTTGGTGATTCTCCGAAATACGCAGATGGCCGCCTTCTGCACGTCACCATTGAATTAACCTCGGACAAGACGATCAGGTCCTTCCCATTCAGGCTCTATGGGCCCTGCGCCATCGCTTCGACATCCGGCAGGTGGGTCGGTCTTGATATGCAGTTTGCCTACGGGACCAACTATTCCAAAAAGCCTGGAGCCGAAACTCATATTTATGATCCGGATGATATCCCGAACGTCGGGGGCAATAAAGAGGATGTCGCCTGGCTGGCGACGGTAAACTCATACTTTACGGCTCTTATGTTCCCCAGGGAGGAGAATCCCCTCGATGAGGGTATCGAGGGACTGTACGCCGATAGGATTGCTTACCCCGTGGGGGCAGTAAAAGATGAAAAACTGAAGAAAAGCCTGGAGGAGCGGAAGAGCCTTCAAACTGCTTTTAAGTGTAATCCCAGGCTGCCTGCAAAGAAAACGCAGACCCTTGAGTTCGGACTTTATCTTGGTCCCCGCTTCAGTGACTTCATAAAGGAGGGAGGGCAGCTGAGCCTGGATGGGGCGAATGACCTGGGCTGGACAAGCGGGCTGATCAAGTTTTTCATGGGGATTCTGCACCTGTTGCATGGAATCACCGGGAACTGGGGGGCGGCCATCATCCTGCTGACCGTTCTCGTCAAGATCTGCCTGCACCCGATCACCCGTAAAAACCAGCGCGGCATGATGCGCATGGGCAAGGTGATGGGGAAGATCAAACCCGAGATGGACGCCCTGCAGGAAAAATACGGCAGCGACCGTATGAAGTACTCCCAGGAGGTGCAGGGGCTCTGGAAGAAGCACAATGTGAATCCGGCCAAGCAGATGCTCGGTTGCCTGGTGATCTTCCTGCAGATGCCGATCTGGATTGGAATCATCTACAGCCTTGACTATACGATTGAATTGCGCCAGACGGGCTTCCTCTGGATCCAGGATCTCACCAGGCCTGATAT
>JAYGDV010000375.1:0-14464 GCA_046582735.1 Planctomycetota bacterium | reverse complement strand
CCGAGTAGTCTTGGTCCTAAGATGCTGATGATGGTGATTCTCACCATGGTCATCGGGGGCATGATGTGGTTCTCCTTCAACCGGGGAAAGGAAAAGAACGAGGTTCCTGCCGGGGTTCCTGTCGGGGTTCCTGTCGTCGTTCCGCCGCCGCAGCCCGGTGGCCAGCCCGGTAAGCAGCCGGATAATGCCGAGGACTTCGATCCCCTCGGGTTGGGAACCAGCCCGGCTGAATTCACTCTCCAGCCGTTTGTCGAAAAGCCGGAGGTCCTTTTCGAGGCTGCATCGCGTGATCGCACGGAATGTTCCAATCACCTGGGAACTATCCAGGAGCCCGCGATCGTTTACCTCGCTCACAAGATCCGCTCCGAGAATGTAGCCGGGAAGTCTCCTGCCGAACCCCTGTTGAGCACAATGAAACATGACAGGGTGTTCTCAACCTTGTGGGAGAAGCCGGATCTTTACCGGGGTAAATTTGTCGAGTTGAGGGGAGGTGTCCGAACTCTTGGAAGGGACAAGGCCTTGAGATGGGTGGCAGTTCCCAGCGAGTCGAATCCCCTTGATACCCCTAGGTTGTTCGAATCCTATATGTTGGATGAGTATGATAAGCTCCATCGCGTCTATACCATCGAGGACCAGGTGTCGCAGATTGCCAATTTGGATAAGGTCATCCTGCGGGGATATTTTTGCCGCCTCCTTACCTACGAGGCGCAAAAGGGCAAGGCTACGATCCCGATACTGGTAGCCTCCGGTTATGAAAAGATGGAATCATCCGAGCCTGTGTCTTCAGGCGTTAGAATCATGAAGTTCGCAATCATGGTGGTTCTGGGTGTCGGCCTGGTTTCCGGATTAATTATTCTGCTCGTTAACAGGCGCTCGGAGGCAAGCTACGGTGAGCGACTGAAACAGGCGAGAGACCAGGCTTCTGCGAAGGATTGATCATGTCCGTGGCCAAGAGCAGACAAGGCAGAGGAGTGGCAAAGGCTCTGCGCAGGGTGCAGGTTCGCTCAGCAGGAGGGAACTACCCGGCCCTGGTCGGCAGGGGAGCCCTGGGCGAATTGCCGGCCCTGTTGCAGAAAAAGATCCGTCCGTCCCGGGTCCACCTGGTCAGTGACCGCAATGTGTTGAAGAGCCATGGGGTCCTGCTCAGGAGGCAGTTGAAACGTGCCGGGATTCCATGGTCCGAGACGGTGCTGCCGCCCGGAGAAGGTTCCAAGAATATGGACCAGATGCAGCGGATCCTGCGAGCAGCGGTTCGCTCGGGCTGCGATCGGAGCTCCTGTATGGTTGCTTTTGGAGGTGGAGTCATTGGAGATATCACCGGCTACGCCGCTGCGAGCCTCCTGCGTGGAGTCGATTTCATCCAGGTTCCCACTTCCCTGCTGGCGATGGTGGACGCCAGCGTAGGCGGTAAGACGGGGGTGAACATTCCCGAGGGCAAGAACCTGGCGGGGGCTTTTCACCAACCCCGCGCTGTCGTCATGGACATCGCTTTGCTCAAAACCCTGCCGGTGAGGCAGGTGCGGGCCGGCTGGGCGGAGATTATCAAGACGGCGGTGATCCGCGACAGCCGTCTGCTGGCGCTGATTGAGAGAGAAAGAACGGCACTCCTCAAGGGCAATGAGCAGGTGCTTTCCCGGGTTATTGAACGCTGCGTACGGATTAAGGCAGCTGTTGTCGAGGAGGACGAACGCGAGTCCGGCCTGCGCATGATCCTGAATTTCGGCCATACGCTTGCGCATGGAATCGAGGCCGCTCAGGGTTACGGCAAGCTGCTGCATGGGGAGGCCGTGGCTGTGGGAATGGTCTTTGCTGCGCGGCTGGGAGAGACGCTCGGGATCACTCCTGGCGGCACTGCCGCCCGTCTCGAGGAAGTGATCGATGCATTTGGCCTCCCGGTCCACTTGAGAGATCTCCCCTGTTCGCGTATTCTGACAGCCATGTCCCGGGACAAGAAGCGAGGTCCCGGTGGATTGCGCTGGGTGCTTCTGTCGAAACCGGGGGAAGCGCTGGTCCGCGATGATGTCAAGCCAGCATCCTGGCAGCCTGAACTTAGAAAATTCATCCAGGGAAAGTGATATGCCGTTGTCAAAGAAACTGTTCAACATCCTGATTCCCCGTCGCGCCACCTTCGGTGTGTGCCTGGCCCTCCTGGGACTTTTTGTTTCCAGTTGCTCCGATTCCCGCCAGCAGCATGAGCCCCCTTCACCGGAAGAGGCGAGGGGCTCCGCCCATCCGGCTCTTAAGGAGAAGGTTACAACGCCTCTTCCTGATCCTGTTCCCGCCGGTACGGGGGCCGGGAAACCGGCGCCTGCTCCAGCGGCCCCAAAATACAAGGACGGAGCGGAGTTCGAGGTCATGGGCCTGAAGGCCAGGCCCCCAGAGGGGTGGCTTCGCCAGAAACCAGCCAACAGGATGCGCAAAGCGCAGTTCAAGTTGCCGCGAGCAGACAATGATGAATACGATGGAGAGCTGACGGTCATACCTGCGTTCGGCGGGATGGAGGCGAATCTCCAGCGCTGGAGGGCGCAATTCAAAGAGGGCCCTGAGCCACTGATTAACAACCGCAAGGTTTCGGGCATGGATGTTTCCATCGTGCAGATCGATGGAACCTACCTCTACAAGGCGCGCCCGATGGATCCCGGTGAAACCGCGCAGGAGCGTCCCGACTACAGGGTTCTTGCCGCCATAGTGCAGGCTCCAGGGGGCCAGGTATTCTTTAAATCTTTCGGCCCCCGCTCCACCATGGAAAAGTGGCAGGAAGGATTTACCGATATGGTCGACAGCTTCAGGCCGGCCCGGGAGTAGGGCAGTTGAGCTTCGACCTCAAGGCTCTCATCAACAGCCGTAACGGGGAAAATCTCGCCCTGCAGGGGGAGAACATCAATCCCCGGTTTGCGAGGGTCCTGCGCCTCATCGGATTTGACAAGGTGTATGTACGCGGCCTGGCTCAGTATCTCTACGATGAGGATGGCGTTGAGTATCTCGATCTGCTGGCGGGTTATGCAGTGCACAACATCGGGCGCAACCATCCTGTTGTTATCGAGGCCCTGAAGGACCTGATGGATTCGCAACCAGCCACGCTGGTTCAGATGGATGCGCCCCTGCTCTCAGGGCTGCTTGCCGAACGTCTCAAGGAGCTGACCCCGCAAGGGCTGGACACGGTCTATTTCACCAATTCCGGCACCGAGGGGGTGGAGGCGGCGATCAAGTTTTCCCGCAAGAAAACGCGCAGGCCCCGGACGCTCTTTTGTGGCCATTCCTTCCACGGGCTGAGCAATGGCTCTCTGTCGCTGAACGCGGATGAATCCTACCGCACGGGATTCGATCCCCTGATTCCCGGCTGTGATAAGGTACCGCTGAATGATGCCGGCGCTCTGGCCGCTGAGCTGGTGAAGGAGGATGTAGCTGCCTTCGTGCTGGAGCCGGTCCAGGGTAAGGGGGTCTTCATCGCCGATGATGAGTACCTGCGCAAGGTACGGAAACTCTGCTCGCGTCATGGAACCCTGCTTGTATTTGACGAGGTCCAGACCGGGTTCGGGCGTACAGGCAGGATGTTCGCGATGGACCATTCCGGCGTTGAACCTGATATTCTTATCCTTTCCAAGGCTCTTTCCGCCGGCCTGGTCCCGGTTGGCGCGGTCCTCACACGGCGCAGTATCTACGATGGGGTCTTTGATTCACTGGACAATTGCGTGGTCCACTCATCAACCTTTGGCCAGGGAGCCTATGCCATGGGGGCCGGTCTCGCGGCGCTGCATGTACTCGAGGATGAGGGCATTGTTGAGAATTCAAGGCGCATGGGAGAGATCCTGCTCGAGGGGCTGCAGGAGCTTGCCGGAAAATTCGAGCTGATCAGTGAGGTCCGCGGCCGCGGCCTGATGATCGCTATCGAGTTGGGGAAACCATCTTCACTGAAGCTGAAGATGGGCTGGAAGCTCGCCAGGAAAGTGCAGAAGGGCCTCGTAGCCCAGGCCATGGTGATGAGCTTGCTGGCCGATCACCGGATCCTGACCCAGGTTGCCGGACACGACCTCGAGATTATCAAGCTCATTCCTCCGCTGGTCATCAACGAGTCGGATGTTGCCCGGTTCCTGGAAGCTTTTGAAGAGGTTCTCGAACGCAGCCATCGTTTTCCGGGACCTATCTGGGAGTTCACCACTCGCCTGGCAAAACATGCGCTCAAACGCTGATGGGAAGAAGCTCCCTGTTTGATAAGATCGACATCCATGAGGACCAGGGAGAAGCAATGAGATGAGTGTTTTCCAGCGAGTACTTTCGCTTGGCCCCCGAAGCCGCGGACTTCACGAGGTTACCTCGGAAGTTGCCGCTGTGGTGGGGGAGGGCCCGGTCGACAGTGGTATGTGTAACGTGTTTCTGCAGCACACCTCGGCCAGTCTCTGCATCAATGAAAATGCCGACCCGACAGCGCGCGGTGATCTCGAGGTCTTTCTTGACCGACTGGTTCCGGAGAATGAACCTTATTTTCGTCACACCCACGAGGGGCCCGATGACATGCCTTCGCATATCAAGAATGTCCTGACTGAGACCAGTCTCGCGATCCCGGTTGTGGATGGAAGGATGGCCCTGGGCACCTGGCAGGGGATCTATCTCTGGGAGCACAGGGACAGGGCTACAGGACGGAGGCTGGTGGTTTCGGTATGGTAAAAAAAGACCGGCTGCGACGAAGGGGTCGCAACCGGGTTGATCTGGTGGGCGATAGTGGATTCGAACCACCGACTTCCACCGTGTGAGGATGGCGCTCTAACCAGCTGAGCTAATCGCCCGAAAGATAATTCTTTAATGAACCGATGTAGCTTAAGTAGAGCTGTTGGAGAGGTCAAGTAAATGGAAAAAGTCAGTCTGATCGCGCTGGACCTGGATGGGACACTGCTGGATGACTCCAAGGAGATCCCGCCGGAGAATATCCGCGCATTGGAAGAAGCGCAAGACAGCGGAATACTGGTGGCGATCTCCTCGGGGCGTATGATTCCCCGGATCCTGCCGGTAGAAGAGAGCCTGGGGCTCGATTGTATTATTTTAGCCTACAATGGCGGCAAGGTGGTTGGACCGAAGTCTGAGGGTCGTCCTTTGATATCGGAGCGTCCCCTGCCGGCGGATATCGCTGAAATTTTTATCCGGTTTTCCCAGGAGGGAGATTACCTCCTGAATTTCTATAAGGATGATGTGCTCTATTCGGAGGACAGTCCGAACCGCCGCCGGTTTATGGAGATCTACAGTACCCGCACAGGAGCCGAGTACAACATCGAGGATCTCACCGGCAGGATCGGGCAGGAGCCGACAAAGCTGATTCTCCTGGCTGAGCCATCCGAGAGGGACCGTCTTCATGAGCACTTCACCGCCGAGCTAGGAGACCGTGCCTATATCACCAGGTCTGATCCTGAATATCTGGAGATCATGGCTCCGGGTGTTTCAAAAGGTACGGCATTGGAGGCCATTGGCAATCATTATGGCTTCAGCATCGAGAATGTCCTGGCGGTTGGCGATGCAGAAAATGACAACCCCATGCTCGAGGCGGCCGGGATCGGAGTTGTGGTTGCTAACGGGGCAGCTGCGAGCAAAGCCGTTGCCGATCACGTTACCGAGAGAACGAACAATGAGGCCGGCGTTGCCGAGGCCGTGCGCCGTTTCGCCTTGAAGTGACAGGGGTCAGCTGGCTTCGTTGCGCTCCTCATCTCCTTCGAGCGAATCCCTCAGCCGGGCCGCTTCTTCGTAGTCTTCTTCCTCGATGGCATTTTCCAGTTTCTTCCTGATTTCCGAGAGGGGGTCCGGTGGCAGCATCTTGAGCAATTGCTGCCGCAGCTCTTCTGCTGCCCGCAGGGAGTTCTGCTGTTCGAGATGGAAGATCTTGTTTTTTCCCATCCGGGGAAGATTCTCGATGGTGGCGATGCCTTCAGAAAGTATATGGAGAGCTTCTGAGATGTCGCCGCCTGACTCGATTGTGCCGAGGGCTTCTGACATGCAGTGCATCCTGAGAATATAGGGCCTGTATTGCTCGAGGCTGGTGCATAGTTCCGGGGGGAAGTGGGTGGCTGCGAAGTCGAGTACCTTGATATTTCTCAGGGTGTCGCGCGAGCAGTGGTCATATTCCCCCAATTGGAAAAAAAGCAGGTACCTGTAGTAATAAAGCAGGCACTCTTCTTTCAGGTTCTGAAAGTCGTCTTCATCGAGCTCGAGGTTCCAGGGGTCTTTTTCGACCTGGTTTAAGTAATGGTGGAGCCATGACTCTTCCCCTTGCGGGCACAGACCATCGGGGCGCCCATTAAGCTCGTACTGCTCGATCCCCAGGGGCAGGCGAACCTGTAATACATCGTCTCCACCGGCTGTGGTGACGCGCCGGACATGGTCTCCATCTCCGTATTTCCAGGCTTCCAGTATCTTGCTGATGTCAGTCTCGTTTTTTCCCATACCCTATTTTACAGATGTGAGTTCTCGTTCTTCAATGAAACAACTGCAACAGCGGCAAGGGGTTGGGTTGAAGTCATTGATTGGAAAGGGTAATGATTGGCGTTTGTTCAGAGGCAGGGGTTGATATTGTGTTCCGGATATCCCGGAGACTCAATAAATGGGGGTGTTCGGATTGGCACCATCTGTTCGATATAGATGACGTATTACCGGGTTAGGTTCCTCCTGTTTCATATGATACGAATAAAATCAGCGCCGAAGGCCATGTTTCGAAAATTGTTCTGGATCACTCGTGCTCCCGGCATCGCGCTGGGGCTGCTGATTCTCTGTAATCTTCTGATGACGCTGGATAACTCCCGGCTTTCCATCACGAGAATCTGGCTTGATCTGAAGGTGGATGAGCCGGTGCTCTCGCTGGTTTCGGTCGTGCTGGGAATAGCCTTACTGATTCCTCATGATATTGGCAGGTCCGATTGGGCGCGCTGGATGCTTGGCGGGGTTTTCTTCGGATTCCTGATTCTTGTCAGCGCTACGATGGTTGGTTATTACCACGCACTGAGCAGTGGCAGCTTTACCACCGATCTCCCGGTTCCTTTCAGCATATTCGTCTGGTTGATCCTGCTATTTGAAATTTCAAGGATCTCCTGGTGTGAGACCCGCGTGCCCCGTATGCCCCCGCCGGCGAGATGTTTTTTCAACGGGATTGTCGTGCTGGCCTCTTTTTTCATCTTGGTCTGTATGCACCTGGTCACCTTTGGCCGTACCGATTACCGCCGCCCGGCCGATGCTGCTGTAATCCTCGGGGCCAAGGTTTACGACGATGGGAGTCTCAGCCGTGCCCTGAGGGACCGGCTGGATACCGGGATTGAGCTTTACCGGGATGGACTTGTGCCCCGCCTGATCATGAGCGGGGGGACCGGCGAGAATGGAAGAAGCGAACCTAAAGAGATGGCTGCTTATGCCACCAGGGTAGGTGGTGTTCCGGCTTCCCGGATCATCCTGGATGAAGAGGGTTTCAATACCGCCCGGTCAGCAGAAAATTGCGCTTGGATTGCGAAGACAAGCGGATACAGCAAACTTCTTACGGTGAGCCAGTATTTCCACTGCGCGCGGGTCAAGATGATCTTTGGGCGCAATTTGACCCGTGGGACCACCTGCTATACAGTCCCCACCTGTTCGAATGAGAGGGTCAAGGCCTCCGGTGCCCTGCACCGGGACACCTACTTCCTGTTACGCGAGGCAGTGGCCTTCCCCTTCTACTTTTTTTACCATCGGTAAAAAATGAAGAGAGAGGCGAAGACCAGGGTGGAAATCTTCGCCTCTCGTTCGGCTGGTTTCAGCGGCTGGCGCCGCAGGAGCAGTGTTCGGTGAAAACCGTTCGGAAATATCCGGGGCGTATGGTGATTTCCCGATAGATTGCCCGGCCGCAGGGTTCATAGCCGCAGAATACCGTACGGTGAACCGGGGCTACCCAGACCCGGGACGGCCTGGCCGTCCAGCAGTGGCGGTGCAGGACCCGGTGTACGCGCTGTACCCTGTGCGGGGCACAGGTGGTTCGTACCCGGGGAGCAACCACGATGGGCCTTGAAGGAGTGTAGACTCTCCTGTGGTTGGATAAGCTGACCCGGAAGTCCGGGTTGCCGAAGCTGAGGCCGAAGAAAAAACGGCTATCGGCGTGGGAGGTTGAGGGTGAAAGCAGGGCTGCTCCGCTGAGAGCAAGCAGGTAGAAGCATTTGAGCTTCATGGCGGATCCTCCTTTAATTCTGAGGTCCCAGGGTATCTCTCGAGACCATAACAGGTCTCCGTCTTCACAAGGTCAGACGGGGCCGGCGGGAGGATATTCAAAAGGAAGTCAGAATTTAGAGGCCGAATTGCCCGGAGAGGCAGGATTCAGCCTTCTGCGAGGTCCAGCGAACCTGCAGGTCCTCGGCCCGGTAGAGATTTTTGCGTCCAAGGGCTTTCTCGCTCTTGACGTGGCGGGAGAGCGGTCGGCCGGGCTGCGGATCTTTTCCACAGATGGATTCGCAAATATCTGATTCGTGTTTGTGGGTCTCGATGTGGACCTCGAGGTGATTCCTGATCGCCAGCTTGAGGTCATGGTCTTTCCTGGTGAACTCGATCGGGGCCTTCCTGATGCGTACCAGCTTTTTCAGGTAGCGTGGGGCGAGCTCGCGTGCGAGATCGAGCAGTGCCTCGGCTTTTTCCTCCGAGGCTTTTTCATCAAGGTAGACAACCGTCCGCAGTTTCCCCTCCTGGGGACTCCGGAGGGGGCCTGAGGACTCGACCACCGTTACGATCTTGAGGGAGTCAAGCTCCTGGCCATTCCAGCTTCCCTTTACGATTTCCCAGAACAGGATTGCCCGATAGGCTCCGGCAGTTCTGTTTGCGGAGGCCTTTGAGGGCAACCCGAATCCAGGTCTGCGCGGCAGTCCTGCCGTTTTCGAATCAGCCTGGACCTCAAGGTAGCGGCCATAAATGACTGGCTCTGCATGCAGCCGGGAGGCAGTGCACAGGATGCAGATGACCAGGCAGGTGAAAATATTTCTATACATGGGGACGTTCTCCAGGGCTGTATTCCAGATACTCTATTTTGCGGGGTCACTGCCAACAGGTCAAGGTGCCGGCGTATTGGGGCTTGTGCGTGCCTTCTAAGGCATTTTCAACGATGCCGTGCTTTACAGGCAGAGGCGATTTTTCAGTTCTCTGCCTGCTGGATTTCAGATCGGATCTCTTCGAGGAGTGCCTCCAGGCGCCGTCCGTATTCGACATAGGTCCTGTAGGCTGCCTCCGGGTCCGAGGCCTCCTGCTGCAGGTGAATCACAGATGTAATATGGGGCTCGATGGAAAATCCTCCATCGTAGCCAGCCTGCAGAAGATCACTGCAGATCTCGCGTACATAGCCACATCCCTCACCGGGGTAACAGGCGGCATCTTCAGCCTCGGGGTCTTCCTTGGGCAGGTAGTCCTTGATATGGACGTAGACTATCTCTTCACGGACACCCCGGTAGTAATCCCAGGCGTCCTGCGAATACTGGCAGGGGTTGCCGGTGTCGAATACGAGCTTGAGATTTTCGGAGCCGACATCCGCCAGCAGGTCCATGGTCTGGCCCGGCCCCAGTCCGCCCCAGCCGTTGCAGTTCTCGTGGACGAGTGTTACCCCTCCATCCTCGGCCATCTTTACCAGCTCTTTCAGCCGCTCTACGACCTGCGCCCTCCACTGGCCGTCCTCCAGAGGAGGCTCGGAATTCGGGTAGCTCATGCAGCGGATAAACCGGGTGCCGAGCTTCTGCATCCGCGGGATGGCCCTGGCCAGTTCCTGCCGGTCAACCTCGAAATCGCTATCGATGGGACGGGCCCAGTTGGCCAGTTGGGAGGCAAAACAGGAGACATCGAGCCCGCCCTCCGCCAGGGCGGCGGCAGCCTGCTCAAATTCCTCGTCTGTGATGTCGGTGAGATTCGTTCCGCAGAGGTTGCGGAGCTCGATGTGTTTCCAGCCAAGCTCCTGGTGCGCCCTGATCTGTCCGGCCAG
Organism: Planctomycetota bacterium; assembly: GCA_046582735.1. Lineage (GTDB taxonomy): Bacteria > Planctomycetota > UBA8108 > UBA8108 > UBA8108 > UBA8108. The sequence continues at coordinate 4,512 of JAYGDV010000375.1, read as the reverse complement.
ATCCTCTGCGCCTTCATCCGCGATTCCCGAATAGAACATCTTCGTCATTACGGCAGTGCCGTATCTCCTGCGCTGGTTGTTTCAGTCCATTTTCCAGGGAGTCAGTCTAACCGCGCTCCCGGCCAATGCCAAGCAGGGGTGGCCTGCATACTCAGCCTCGGCCCTGGAGCTTCCTGGTGATTCCGACCCAGTCGGTGTGGACGGGGTCTGCATCCGGGCGGTCGACCCTCCGGTAGGTGTGGGCTCCGAAGTAATCCCTCTGGGCCTGGAGCAGGTTGGCCGGAAGGCTTCCCCGCCGGTAGCTGTCGTAATAGGCCAGCGCCGAACTGAAGGCAGGTGTCGGGATCCCCAGCTTGACGGCCTCGCTGACCACCCGGCGCCAGGCTGCCTGGTTCTCATCGATCGCCTGGCTGAAGAACGGGTCGAGCATGAGGTTGTCGAGGTCGGGAGCGTTGGCGAAGGCATCCCTGATACGCTCGAGAAAGCGGGCTCTGATGATGCAGCCGCCTCTCCACATCAGGGCGATGCTGCCGTAATCGAGATCCCAATTGTATTCTTCCGCCGCGGCCCGGATGAGCGCGTAGCCTTGAGCGTAGGAGCAGATCTTCGAGCAGTAGAGAGCCTTCTCGATCGCGTCTACCAGCTCCGCGGCATCCCCATCGTAGCTCGAGTCTGGTCCTTTCAGGATCTCAGAGGCGGCAACCCTGTCAGTCTTCTGGGCTGAGATGGCCCTTGCGAGGACAGCCTCGACGATCGTGGGTGCGGGGATTCCCAGGTCGAGAGCAGAGGCCGAGGTCCACCGCCCGGTTCCTTTCTGCCCGGCGGTGTCGAGGATCATCTCGACGAGAGGATTACCGGTTTCTTCATCCTCGATGGCGAGGATGTCACGGGTGATCTCGATCAGGTAGCTTTCGAGCTCTCCCTCGTTCCAGCGGGAGAAGACCTCGTGCATCTGCTGCGCGTCCATGCCCAGTGAGTTCTTCATCATGAAATAGGCTTCGCAGATCAGCTGCATGTCGCCGTACTCGATCCCGTTGTGGACCATCTTCACATAGTGCCCGGCTCCATCGGATCCGACCCAGTCGCAACAGGGCTCGTTTTCATCTCCGACCTTGGCTGCGATTGCCTGGAAGATGTCCTTCACTTCCGGCCAGGCGCTCTCTGACCCTCCGGGCATGATGCTCGGTCCGAACCGGGCTCCCTCTTCTCCGCCGGAAACCCCCGTGCCAATGAAGCGCAATCCGCGGGCCTCTACCTCCGCTGTCCTGCGGATGGTGTCGGGGAAGTGGGAGTTGCCACCGTCGATGATGATGTCGTCCGGGTCGAGGTGTGGGGCGATGAGCTCGATGAAATCATCAACCGGCTGGCCCGCCTTGACCAGGAGAACGATTTTCCTGGGGGTCTTCAGGTTGGCACAGAGATCCTCGATGCTTGAGGCACCATAGAGTTGCCGATCCGGATTCTCCTCGATAAACTCACCCACCCTGCTGGTGGTGCGGTTGAAAACAGCTACGCTGTAGCCGTGGTCCTCCATGTTGAGGACGAGGTTTTTTCCCATCACGGCAAGGCCGATCAGGCCGATGTCACAGGGTGCAGTGCTCATATCTTTCGGTCTATTCCTGGTTCCAGGGTGGGTCACTGGGGAGCCTGGCGAGGAAACGCCCGGTGAGACTCTCCTCGTACTCTCCCGCAAAACTTCCATTGAAGAAGCGGTCAATTCCTTCTCCCAGGAGCTGTTCCCAGGAGGCCTCCTCTTCGCCCGGGACTACGGGGAAGAAGAGTGCATTGTTTGCCTTGGCGGCCTTCTGATCGCCTGGAGCGTCTCCGATCATCAGGACCTTGCCTTCCTCGTAGTTCGAGACGACCGCGCCGAGGTGTTCCGTTTTGTTTCCCATCTCCTGCCCGGCAATCAGGGATACATACTTGTCGATGTCGTGTTCCCTCCACTCCTTGGTGAGTGCCTCAACAGGAGTTGCGGATACGACCATCATGTCTGCTGATTGGGAGAACTTCTCGAGGCATTCTCGCAGGTTCGGGAAGGGAGGGACGTTGTTGACGAACCTTTTTACATCACGGTTTACGTGGTGGCTCCATTTCATGCAGAGCTCGAGTTCGGGGTCGGGATTCGCCTCCAGGAACTCTTCGATGGCTGGATTGGAGAGAGGCTGATCGGATTCGCTGAAAGCCTCCAGGGAGCTCAGCTTCATGATCTCGATTCCCCGCCGCTGAACATCCGGCCGCTGGCGAAGATGCTCCAGCACGTAGATGAGGGCGAGGAACCGGTTGCAGCCCCGGGTGCGGGAGTAGAGATTGACGAAGTCCCAGGCCTCACGAGCGTATTTCGAAACTGCCTGGAGCTCGAAATAATTGATCGTGTTGGGGCAGAAGCACTCCTTGTGCTTGAGCTCCATGCTGTCAAAAGCACAACCATCGGAATCGATCCCGACGAAGAATTCGCGCGAAGATTCGAAGCTCTGCAGGGCCGCCTTGTAGTCCGTCATGGTTCCCGGTGTTTCCTTGAATTAACCTTGTTTATCCGCGTGTTCCAGCGGAATCAAGGTGGCTAAGTTAGCACCTAGACAGGGGGCAATCAAGACCCCTCAGGTTCCGGGTAAGAAGCTGCAGATGGGGAAGAACTCGACTCAGAGGCGCTTGGAAAGCAACTCCAGTGCCCTGGTGACCACCGGGTCAGCCCCCTTTTCGAGATCGCTGCGGGTATTGGGGACTTCAACGTCGACAGGGATTCCCCTGCCTTCATAGCAGACCCTGGCGGAAGAGTAATAGCGCTGGTGGGAGAGGCTGTATTTCCAGCCATTGGGGAGCTTCTTTTCGAGCATATCACTGAAGATACCGTTGGTGTGGTCTCCGATGAGAGTAGCCTGGGGGAGATCCGCCATGAGCATCGCGAAGACATCGGCCGCGCTGTAGGAGGCATCGTTGGTAAGGAGCATGAGGTAGCCCTTGTAGCGAACGGTTCCTCCCGGTTCGAGGTAGCGGGTTCGGAGCTCTCCAAAGTCATCCTCTCCGGGCCCCTTCTTCGTTTTCTTGTAGTGCCCGACCCTTTTCTTGTCGGCGAAGCGGGTGACGACCCGGTACACGAAATCGTCGGTACCCCCGGGATTGTCCCGGATGTCGATGATGATCCCCCTGGTGTCCTGCAGTTCTCCCAGGATCCGGTCGAGGGCCCGGTCGAGAGCCTTCTTCCGCGGGCCCTCCATCTCGGCGATCCTGAGATAGCCGAGGTCTTTGCTGCGGCAATAAGAGAATACCTCTGCGAGATCCTTCGGTTCGCTGAAGCCGGCAGCCTTGAGGGTACCGGCGATCATGTTCCAGAACCTCTTCTGCAGCTTACGCGAGGGGAACTTACGTTCGAAATCAGCCTGTTCTTCAGGGCAGAACTCTTTCTTTTTCTTACCCTTGCCCTTGATGGCGAGGGTGACGTGGCCGTCCTTCAGTGGGGCCAGCAGCTCAGAGAGAATCCTGAAGAGCTCATCATCCGTGGTCTTCGCGGTTACTCGAGACCGGTGTTTGCGGTACTGTGCCTTCCAGTCCACTTCCCTGAGCTTGAAGAAGGCGTAGCGCTCATTGAATACCCCCCAGAGCTCCTCGAAGACTTCTTCGGGGGCGCTCAGCCCGGCCTTTTCAGGACCGGTTTTCTCGTCCTGGGAAGGGGCGGGCGTGGTTGCCAGCAGAGAACCGGCTACAAGTATCAATGCGGCCCAGCAGGATTTATTCTTCAAATTGTTCATGCTTCAGCGCGGTATACCTTTTGTGTTCAAGACCCGGTCAGATCTGCCCTGCGATATTATCGACCTTGGCTGAAGCGAACGAAAGAAAAGAAGGGCGGCCCACAGCAGGATTGCGCGGACCGCCCTGTTTGTTTTCTGGTGCCGTGGAGAGGACTTGAACCTCCACCCACTAAAAGTGGACTAGGACCTGAACCTAGCGCGTCTGCCAATTTCGCCACCACGGCATAAATCGAGATGCGAGTGTACTTAGAGTGGCGTAAGTTTCAAGCCTAAACGCCTGCGTAGCCCAGTGGGTGAAACTTAAAAGAAACCTGCTCCGCAGGCGGTTTTTCAGGTGTTCCTGCCGCCTCGTTGAGATCCTCCCCGGGAGGAGGGCAGCTTGTAAAACGCCGGTTGGCATGGTGGAATAAATAACAGGATTTCATCAAGATCGGGAGAGCGTTGAATATGTTGAATATATTCGATGGCAAAGAAGGGCTCAGCCGTCGCCAACTCCTCACCATCGGCGCCGTTGGTGGCCTCTCGCTGCCCACCCTCTACGCGGCTTCCGGCTCTGAGTCCGGCGCGGTTACAGGTAAGTCGGTGATCTTCCTCTTCCAGCAGGGCGGTCCCAGCCAGTTCGAGACCTTTGACCCCAAGATGGAGATACCCGCTGGCAACCGTACCATCGGGGGATGTATACCGACCAGCATTCCCGGTGTCACCTTCGGTGCCACCATGGAGCGCCTGGCAAAGCTGGCCCACAAGCTGACCATCGTTCGCT
>JAYGDV010000094.1:0-2934 GCA_046582735.1 Planctomycetota bacterium | reverse complement strand
CTTGATAAGTACATCAGGTAAGAAAGAACGAGAACCATGTTCGATAAAAACGAAGAATCCAACAGCGAGCCCCAACAGATCATTATCCTGACCCTGGCGATGACGGCCATCGGCTTTCTGCTGCTCTACATCGTCCTGCAGGCCTGGCTGGTGCCGGGGCTGCGCGAACAGGTCAGGCAGCAGCAGGGCTACTACAGCAAGCTGGTCGCGTCGTTCGAATCCTCTGAGATGAAGCAATTGCGCCATGAGGCAAAGCTCCAGAGAGAAAACGATGAGCAGAAGACTCTCGGGGAGATCATCGTCGAAATACTGCCCAACTATGGTCTCAGCCTTGCAAAGGATACTGACAAGAGACCGCCCCTGCGCGTGTCTCCCGGTGGAAGTAAAGATGCATCGGCTCTGCAGGCCGTGGGTAGAGCGATCAAGCTCGAGAATGCACCCCTGGATAAGATTATCCGGTTTGTGGCCTCTGTGCAGGAAGCCAAGAACTCCATACGGATTGAAAGCTTCGAAGTTCGCCGGGCGGCCCGGACGCGAAGCGGGGCGGGGGCAGACTCCTGGACTGCCGACGTGGACCTGGCCGACTATTCCACGAAAAAGCCATCGGACGGTGGTTCCTGACAAGCGGGAAGACGGCCTGCAGATTTTCCACTGGGCGATTTGACTTCCGGGGGCCCGGGTTCAGGTAAACCGGGTGGAGCTGCGCAGCTTGCTGGAGACGGCGTTGCGCGCCCGCTGAAGCGAGTCGGCAACGGCCTGCTGACTGATTCCGAGTTGGTCGGCGATTCCTTTTTGCGACAGCACGTTCCTGTAGTACAGGTTGACGACCTCCAGCTGGCGGCTGGTAAGGACCTCGATGTTGTCGAGCACCGCTTGCGTCATCAGCCTGCCCTGGTAGAGTCGCAGGAGGTCTTCATAGTCCACCCTTCCCTGCTCCATCGATGGCAGGTGAGGCTCGAGGTAGCTGCAGATCTGGCTGCAGGTTCGTTTGAGTGGGCAGTACTTACAGAGCATTCCGGCTCCTTGAAACAGTCTTTTTCCGGTGGGCGGCCACATCGGTATCAGCGACCACCGTGCCAAGGCTATCACACGATTCCAGTGCCTGTCAAAGATGGGCAGGTGACCGCGAGTTCTCTGTCCTGGCGCACGGAGGTTCCGTGATGCCACTTAACGGGGTCTCGGTAGCGAAGAATTTTTCACGTGGTAAGATCGACTCAGGGGCTGAAATGTAGGGGGGATTCCCCGCCTGGGGCATCCGGTCTTTGTTGGTATTTTGTTTGATCAGTCTCCACCCGGTTATCTCATGAAGCTGCAGGAATCGTTTTTACACCCGAAGATCATGCTGCTGGCGGTGTTCATCGCCGTGTTCTTTACACTGGCTGAAGGCGCGAAGGCCCAGGAACTCAGGCTGGTACCCCAGGGGCCTGCCTACGGCTGCATGGACTTTTCCATCGAACTTCGCCTGGTGGGTACCGGGCAGCCGGTGTTCGGTTACCAGGTTTCGCTTTCCTACCCGGCTGATTCTTTCGAACCGGTTTCCTTCGAAGGAGAGCTGGAGGGCTGGTCGATCCGCCGTAGCGGACGCTTTCCCTTTGCCCCTGCATCTCCTTGTGAACAGTGGTCCGATGGCAATGGTGTCGACCGGATCCTTATCTCAGCTTCGGTCTATCCTGACCCGGGCGTGCCCGGCAGGGCAGTGGCAGATGAAATCTCCGGGGCGGACGTACTCCTGGGCAGGATTGTCTTTCAGCCCAGGGATGGCGCCGCCGGAGGAACATTCTCGACCGCCGAGGGCGCCTGCCCCGAGCTGTTTGGAAGCCCTGTGGAGTATCCAACGGCGTTTTTCGATACAGGCGGGCGAACCCTGGCGCTCGAGTCGCAGCCACTGGTCGCCCCCATCCTCAGTGCCGAGGTGGAAGATTTAAGCTGTCGCCCGGTCGATGGAGGAATGGCTGAGCTCACCTGGAGCCCTCCAGGCGCGGCCGGGAGCGTCGAGACTGTGCGGATCAGCAGGGATGGTACCCCCCTTGTTATTCTTCCCGTGGATGCAGGGACCCACCTGGATGAACCGCCCCCTGGCCCCCATCTCTATGAGATCACGAGTCTTTTTACCGATGGGCGCGAAAGCTGCGTTTCTTCCTGTGAGGTAGAGATTGTTATCGAGGGCGAGGAGGTCCTCTTTATCAGGGGCGATTCCGACAGCAACGACCGGGTCAATCTCAGCGATGCAATCCAGATCCTGCGTTACCTCTACCAGTCTGCCGGGATCGAGTGCCGGGATGCTGCAGACGTCAACGATTCAGGAAGGATCGAGCTGGCGGATGCGATCTACCTGCTGAATTTTGTTTTTCAGAGTGGACTTGAGATTCCTCCTCCCTTCTCCGCCGCAGGAGCAGATCCGACTCCGGATGGCCTCGGCTGCAGGCCCTCTGCTGCCTGATGGCAACGTTTCCCTCTGTTCCAGGGTTTTACCTTCCTCCCGGCAGGTACCCTGTATTTGTGGGAATCGGCCCCACCAATTACCGCTGACGGCCTTTGCGGGCTCTCAGAAGGTCTGATAAGTCCCATTCAGGCGGTTCAGGAAAGCGCCTGAGGACGATTTCAAGCCGCTCTCTATTTACGTGTTCAGGGCCGGTTTGGGGAGTCCAGGCCTGCCAGGGCACGGTGTGTGGGCCAGAACAGGGTGAAACACAACATGTTGTGGTGCCGAAAAAAAAATAATGGGCGCTTGTACCGTGGATAGTTGTGTGGAATAGTGGGGGCTATTCCCAGACTCACCCAGATGGTGGGTCTGCCTAGGAACTGTATTTTTCTGAAATGGAGCGAGAGAGAGATGCGATTGCGCGAGGGAAACTGCTCAGCATACGCAAGAGACTACCCGGAAGGTCTCGAGTGGTTGAATTCCCGTTCTCGGTTTCTCGTGAGCACTGGTGA
>JAYGDV010000283.1:0-6579 GCA_046582735.1 Planctomycetota bacterium | reverse complement strand
CCCTCCTCTCAGGTCTACAACCCTTGTCTTCTCCGCAATCTCCATGCCTACCGTATCCTCCCACCTCCGGTCGATCTGCTCGCGGCCGGGAGTGGCGTTAATTTCATTTTTTTTCAGCCATCTGCGCAGGATTGCCTCGAGGGTCTCAGGTCCTTTGCCGGCTTTTTTTCTGCGGCCCTTTCCACTGTGCCGCCTTCTTTCGTCCGTCACTCTCTCACTCTCTTCCACAATCTCGTTCGGTCTTTCAATTAACCACCAGAGGCATCAGGTAATGTCTGTAGGACGACTCGCCCCGAATTGCCCCGGGGCGTTCGGAGCCGCAGAACTCCATTCTCACCTGCTCGGTATCTATCTTCCGAAGGGCATCGACGAAATAGCTGGGGTTAAAGCGGATTTCCACATCATCCCCCTTTACCTCAGCAGCGATCTTTATATCCGCCTCCCCCTTGTCGCTCCCCTTTGCTTCAATTTCTACCCGGCTGCCTTTAAAGCGGAAAACCACCGCGCCCGTTTCTTTGTTTGTGACCAATTGGGCATTTTTAACTGCATCTGCCAATTCCCCGCGATCAGCAACGACCTCGGTTTTAACTTCCTCCGGTATCGCTGAGCTGTACTCAGGAAACGTCCCCTCCACAAGCTTGGCCATCAGTTCTCCTCCCTCAAAAGACATCTGCACCTCTGTGTCCTGAAGGGCCAGCTGAACTGTTTCCGTTCCTTGTGAGAGCACCTTGACCATTACATCGACAGCCCTGTTTGGAATGATCCCGGAAGCCTCCACCGAAGCGGGGTTATCGATTTCCATTTCATCTGTGGTCAGTCGCTTGCCATCGGTTGCAGTCATTTTGAGCTTTTTTCCGGCTATTTCGCAGAAGACGCCGGTCAGCTGGTAACGGGAGGTGTCCCTGGAGGCAGCAATGCCAACCCGGTCCAGCATTTTTCCTAACTTGCCCCCTGGAATCTGGAGAGCGTTTTCAGCTGCAAACTGGCGGATCTCAGGAAACTCATCCGGGTTTTCACCAAGAATCCTGAATGAGCAATCACCGGCCTCCGATAACAGGGTCGCTCCCTGCCCATCCTTCATTGCATCGATCACGATCTTGCTGCCAGGAAAACCCCGGATCAGGGAAACCAGAAGGTTAGCGGGGAGAGCCAGTTTTCCTTTTTTCTCTACTTCCTGGCGTTCAATCTGAAGACGAGCAGACACATCGAGATCCGTCACCTCGATACGCACGCCCTCACCATCTGCAACCAGAAGGCAATTCTGCAGAATAGGCTTTGTTGTCGGCCCCAACCCTGTGATGGAGGCAATGCTCTGCAGTCGCTCGAACAATTCGTTCTTCTCGCAGATAATTTTCATCTTGTTTCCCTTTGCCTGGAATCACAGCTAAGCCTTCCTCCCGGAACACTCAGCAATTCCTCGTTCCTGTAAAACCACCAGTCATCCCCGCTCAAATCGTTTCTGACGGAAAAAACCTTCTATACAGGGAAAGAGTCGACCACTTCCTCTGGAATCGGCACCGGGGCCACAGAGGCCGTCTCAGGTGCCTACAAACCACCACATTCAGCATTGAATGTACGAAAAACACATTATAGTTGGGCGCCACATAAAGGCAAATGAAATATAAACATGTAAGATCAATATATAAAAGTACTTATGACGAAAATTACTAAGTTCCGAAAAAGTTATTTGCTGGTCATAAGTTGTTTTTATAAAAAGAGTTACGGTATCGAGTGTATTTCACTAAATGGGCACCACTGAAGATTTTGTAACTGCATTCATTTAAAGGGTTTACAGATATGTCTGTGAGATCTTTGGGAGTGTCTTTTAAGTGGATGTTCTATTCTTGTTTCCAACTGGGCCCAGGATCGAGAGTAAAGAGATGTTTATCTCATCTACATCATCATCATCAAAGCTCATCAGCTCGGCTATTTCTGTGGATTACTCCGGCCATAGAGCCGTAACTCCTTTCAGAAACAGGAACTTGTTATCCACAGGGTGCTGGGGGATTGAGAACGCCAGGTTGTTGTCAATATGTTGGATTCATCTAAGAGCCGTGCATGAATTGTGAAATTTGATTTTAGAGAAAGCCGTTTTCCACAATTCATACACCATACGGCGCAACATTTTAGTCTCTGACAGGACCGTATTACACAGTCGCCGTGGGGGCCGATGCCGCGTGGAACAGGAGAGCTCCGGTTGGGTATATCAGCGCAGGTGGGCGATCGAAAGCCGCGAACGAATGGTCTCTACTTCTGATCGCAGGCGCTGATCGCTTGAGAGGTTCTTTTCAATTTGCCGCAAGGCATAGAGCACAGTTGTGTGGTCCCGGCCACCGAAGAGAGACCCAATCTGTGTCAGGGAGAGAGGGGTTAATTGTCTCGCCAGGTACATTCCTACCTGCCGGGCACGTACGATGGTCCTAACCTTTCTTGCCGACAGGAGGTCGGCGGCATCCATCTCATAGTGGTCCAGAACGATATCGATGATGCTTTCGGAGCTCACCCCTCCTGCCGGGCTGCCCTGGCCTAGATCGAGAAATTCATCAAGAGCGGCTTTGGCCATTTCAAGGGTAAGCGGGGATTGATGCAGCCGGGCAATGTTGATAAGGCAATTGAGGGCGCCCTCGAGTTCTCGCAGGTTATCTGTTACGTGCTGGGCAAGGTACTCCGCCGTGACCGAAGGAAGACGAAGGCCCTTTCGGTCCGCCATTGCGGACACGGCAGCCACACGAGTTTCAAAATTCGGAACCTCTATAGGCGTGATTAATCCTGAGCGGAACCGGCCCAGGAGGCGGGGGGGCAGACCTGCGAGCTCACTCGGGTCAACGGAACTCGAGAGAACAACCTGGTTATTGAGGCCGAGATGGTGCTCAACAATGGAGAGAAATTCGGAGAGGGTTTTTTTCTTCCCGGCCAGAAAGTGGATGTCATCGAGAATCAACACGGCGCAATCACGGTAACGGGCATGAAAGGGCCCCAGGTTTCTCCGGCTGGCAGCATCGATATAGCTGTTGGTGAAGTCTTCGGATGAGCTATGGCAAACAGCCAGGCTGGAAGTTTCCTCCAGCTGCCGGGCGATTCCCTGTAACAGGTGAGTTTTTCCGACCCCCGATGGTCCGTGTACACAAAGAGGGCTGTAGGTCTTTCCGGGATGTTCTACAACCGCTGTCGCCGCGGCATAGGCCACCCGGTTTCCCGGGCCGACGACGAAATCTTCCAGCTCCAGATGCGGGGCGGCGTTTGCGGAAGGGGCCTCCACGGCCGGCCGCCGGGCCCCCGGCTCTCTCTGTTGGCTGGGGCTGCTTACGCTTTCAAAGCGAAGTCCGACCTCTTCTTCGCACAGTTCCTTTGCGAGGTCACGCACCAGCCCGGCATATTTTGTTTCAATCCACTTGGTCCTGAAGGGTGTCTGGGCGGTAAAGACAAAGCCGTCTGAAGGGTCGTATCGGCAAGGGGTGCCGGCAAACCAGGCGTCAAAGTCTTTTGTGCCAAGGCGCTCCCGCAGACGCTCTTCGAGCGCAACAGCAAGACTTTCACCATGCTCTAACGGGTCTCCGGGAGACCCAACCCGCAGGGACATGACCAACCACCAAAATGAACCACAGGGGAAAAACAGGAACCCGCGAGCCGACGGAGAGAGTGAAATGCGTCACGGGCCAACCGCCGGATAGTAGCAAGTGCTATTTGGAGGGTCAACAGGAAAGGAACAGGCTCCGGGTTCGGATTTGCATCGCTTGCGGATTAGGCTAAAATCCTACCCCGTTCGATCCTGACACTGAGCATGCGGAGAGGTGGCTGAGTGGTCGAAAGCGGCGGATTGCTAATCCGTTGTACGGAAAATTATCTGTACCCGGGGTTCAAATCCCCGCCTCTCCGCCATTTTTTTCTTCTTCGGCTGCCGACGGCAGGGCGATTCCAAGGATGGACGCCTCGAATGCAAGCCGGCCGCCCACGACACCCTGGGTTCTGAACAGTGATCTGCGCGTAGATATGCTTTCAGGTTTTGCCAGGAGATGGAGCGTGTCCCCGGGCCCCATCATTCGCCTGAAGCGCACATTGTCGGCGCCCCCGAACCCGAAAACTCTCCCGGTGCCCACGACCCGGCACGTATAAAAAGAACAGAGTTGCGCAGCGGCCTCGAGCATGAGCACCCCGGGAAAAACAGGCCGGCCGGGCATGTGTCCCCGGGTCCAGAACTCGTCCTCGCCCAGGGAGCGCACTCCGACGGCTATTTCTTCATCCGGGCTGAAATAAACAATGGCATCCAGTTGTTCAAATTCGAAACGCTGAGGGTTGGTCTCGCGGATTTCTTCCTTGGCGACTTGAATTTTCGCAAGGTCAAGAGTGCTAATGTCGTAAAGCAGGGGCTTGGGCATGAAGATAAGATCCAGGCGGTTGTTGAAGGCGAGAGCGACGCGTGATTCTGTTCCCTCGCGGCGCTCAGTTCAAGGACATCCCCGGCCCTTTGACGGGTCAGCGTGTTTCTTGACAGGGGCTGGAGGGACTATAAAATCATTCTTTCAGTTTCTCGAGGTCTGATACCCGCCCGACATATGAAATCGGACGTCACCGGAAGCGAATCGGTGCCGCCAACGAGCCGGGGCTGCCTCGCCCGGGCAGAAGGGCCGACCGCTGCATTAAGATGCCTAAACTAACCTTCAAAACACAAACACATCGCATTGGCCGGGAACCGCCGCAGGAGGTGGCGGGGCTGGCGCTCAAGGGGTTTATTGACGCAGCCAACTACATGGGTTTCGAAAAGGCGCTGAAGCGCGCCGATGGCGGGAGCCCGCGGTTCCTGTTGATTGACTTCTCCCTGGTGAATTACATTAATTCAACCGGCATCAGCGCCCTCATTCGATTCAGCGAGTTGTATAAGTCCCGCGGCGGGCTCCTTTGCCTCGCGGGAGTTTCGCGCTCTGTCGGCCTGTCCATGCACCTCCTCGGGGTTACCAGCCTGATTCCTTTTACCCAGGATGTTCAGTCGGGCAGGGATTACATTTCGGGCTTCCTTGATGGCAAAAATCCAGCCATGCCCGCCTCGGCGGACGCCAGGGCGGCCGAAGGCACCCAGCGCGTTGCGCCGCCCCCTCGTGTGCCCCCGGAAGGCCAGGGGGCCGAGTCCCATGTGTTGGTTCTTTCGCCATCTGCGACGCGCTTTACCCAGGTTATGGAACACCGATTTACCCACCTGCGTGGCAACTACCATATGCTGAGCGATGCGGCCGAGGCTCTCCGGCGGTTTGAAGAAATTGCTCCGGACCTCGTGGTGCTTGACGAACGCTGTGACCCTGCCGGGGATTTTGTCAACAAGGTGAAGGCAAAGCAGAAAAGGAGCCTGACCTCGGTTATCAAGCTTTATGTGGACCAGGCGGCCGTGAGCAAGCAGCAGGAATTCAAGATCTGGGAAAATGACTACCTTGTTGACCCCTTCGAGATCCAGGAATTCTTTGCCCTGACAGAGGCCGAGCTGGTAAGGGTTCCCAAGGATCGCAAGGTCTTCAGCCAACAGGTGCGGTTTGATTTCCAGGGGAAAAAAGAATGCGTTGAAAACGCCTATCGGCTGAGCGACCTGATTATTCGCCAGGCGATGGAAGAAGAGGACGACATCGCGAGCCTCTATGCCGCGGTCAAGGAGGGGATTGACAATGCGGTTGCACATGGGAACCACGGCAAAGATGACCAGAGCGTGGAGGTGAATTTTCTGGTAGACCACACAAAGGTAACAGTCCTTATCGAGGATCAGGGCGCCGGTTTCGATTTCGAATACTATCTTTCGAAGCTCAACCGGGAGGATGCTTTTGAGGAAGCCCGAAAACGAATTGTAGAGGAAGGAACCCGCGGCGGGCTTGGCATTTTGCTGATGTCACGGTGTGCGGATCGCCTTCATTACGCCGGGAATGGTAATATATTGCGGCTTGAAAAGAACATTACGGCAAATTGATTAAGGAAGGCCGATGGCAGAGCAAACAAGATCCCGCGCGCAGGGAGAAGAGTCGGAGCAGGACAGCCAGGAGTATCAAAGGCTTAGAGAGAAGCTGGCGGGCTGCATAAGAACCGGCGAAATTACCCTGAGCTCCGGGAAGGTAACAGCTTTTTCTTTTGACGGGAGGCTGGTATCCCTGGACCCGGAGGGCTCCGTCCTGCTTGGCGGCCTGATGCTGGAGGCGCTACTTGCCCGGGGGATTACCGCGGTCGGCGGGTTGACCTCGGGGGCGGACCCGCTCACGTCTTCAATCGGAGTTCTTGCCTGGCAAAGGCAAGTGCCGATGAATCTTTTCTTTGTGCGCAAAGAACGCAAGGAGCACGGCATGCAGCAGCGAGTCGAGGGACCGCCGATGCCGGAAGGAGAAGGCCTCAAGGTTGCCCTGGTGGACGATGTTCTTACAACCGGGGGGTCTCTTCTGCAGGCGCGTGAAGCCCTGGTGGAAGAGCTTGGTGTCGAGCCCAGCGTGGCTTGTGTGATCGTCGACCGCGAGGAGGGCGGAGAGCAGCGGCTGGCTGATTACGGAATCGAGACGGTTGCCTTGTTCCGTAAAAGCGATTTTCTTTGAGCGAGGCTGAATTCTGCTCCGGCAT
>JAYGDV010000221.1:0-3550 GCA_046582735.1 Planctomycetota bacterium | reverse complement strand
TTCGGCGGGTGCGCTGGCGGTAGATCCGCTCGATGTTGCGTGAGAGGCGTCGCAGGACATCCATGACCCTGCGCTGGTTTTCCCGCCCTCTCCTTCGGCGGGGAAGCGAGCTTACATCGATGTCGCTGAGATGACGGCCGGCCTTGCGGATTGCATCGAGCAGGCGTGGGCTCTCGGATTCTTCGACCGATTCGAACCCGGTTCTTCCATCGGGCAGGCGCCCGAGGATGTTGAGGGAGACCGGCCCGCGGCCTCCACCGGCCTGCACAGCCTGCAGGCTGAGAGCGTAGTGGTTCTCCGGTTTGCGGGAATCCCTGCCGCCACTGAGATAGCCGACGGTTGCCTGGGCGAGGATATGATAGATCCCGGAGCGCTTGCCGTAGGTTGTCAGCTGGTCATGCGCAAGCTCGTAGCCGCTCTGAACGAGTGTGAGTGTTGCCGGGTTTGAGCGATGGAGGAGATCTATTCGGGGATCCTTGCGATCCAGCAGGATGCTGGTGAGCTCGTTCCATTCCGGCTGCCCGGTAGGACTGTAGCCGCTGAAGGCCTGGCGTGGGGTCTCAGGTTCCCCGTGGGAGCAGTCGAAGCTCCTGCACCAGTAGCAATACACCTTCCCCGTCGGGAAAACGGCTGAGCGATCGGCGATCTCTTCTGCCTTTCTTCGCAGCTGAGCTTCCAGGAAGCTGGCCGGCGCGGCATTCCTGGCCAGGGCGGGGTTGTCGAGATGGAGCTTGAGGGTCAGTGGAGCACTCTCCGGGGTTTTCCCATCGACCCCTGTAGCCGCTCTTCTGAGGGAGATGAACGCATAGAAGATCTCGGCAAACTCCCGCTCAATTTCAAGGAGGCGTTTGCGGGCCTCTTCCTGCCCGTCTGGGCGCGGCCCGCCGGGGGATGATGCGGAAGAACCTTTCGGGGGCATTTTTCTGTCTCCTGCTGGATGCAGTTCCGGGAACTACCGACTGTTTCCACTTTACCGCCCGGCGGGAGGCAAGTAAACGCACAGGTTGGCGGCTGTGCGTGTGGCAGGCTCCTTAGACCTTGCACGGGCAACCACATCCCCTTAGACTCCCAACCCATGAAGCGCCAGGCTGTTTTTCTAAGCTTGTTTTTCATTGTTTTCTCGACAGGGGTTCCTGTTGCCTCGGCAGGAGGTAAGACTCTCGAGGAGTTGGTTCGTGACCAGATCAGGAAATCCGGAGCCAAGTCCGGGTTGATCGGTGTCGCCGTCACCAGTCACAAAGGTAGGCCCCTGGTGCTGCTCAACGCGGACAAGCCGCTCAAGCCCGCCTCGAACATGAAAATCCTCACCACGGTGGCGGGACTCGAGCTGCTCGGGGCCGATCATGAGTATTCGACCCGGCTGATCGCGGCCGGGGGAATCGTCGACGGTAAGATCTCCGGCGACCTGGTCGTGCAGGGGGCCGGTGACCCCAATATTTCCGGGCGGTTCTACGAAGATGACCCGTTGGCGATTTTCACCGCCTGGGCGGATAAATTGAAGAAGCTCGGCTTGCGGGAGATCAGCGGTAACCTGATCGCCGACGATTCCTTTTTTGATAATGTGAGGTTCCTTGAGGGGTGGAACCCAAAGGATCGGGGAAAATGGTTCAGCGCGCAGATCAGTCCTCTCAGCCTGAACGACAATTGTGTTGAGATCAGGGTTGTTCCCGGGGCAGTGGGCAAGCTCGCCCGGGTCTCGGTTTTTCCGGCGAATCCCTTTGTTACTGTTTCCGGGGCCCCGAAGACAGTTTCAGGCAAGAAGGTGGTGATTGTAGTCAGCAACCCTGGCGAGGGCAATAAGGTCACTGTCAAGGGGAGCATCGGCGCCTCCGCAGGCACCTGGCGCGGCAATCTCCCGATTGATGACCCGGCTCTTTTCTTCGCCCATACTCTTGCCACGGTCTTGAAAAAGCAGGGGATCAAGATTGGAGGGGATGTTGTGCGTGTTGGTGGGAAGGAAGTGCCCGGCGGGGGCAGCGCCCCGAAGAAGTCCGGACCGGTCAGTGAGAACGTCCTTCTTGAGCACAGGTCCCGGCTTGATCGTGATATTCCCGTTATCAACAAGGAGAGCATCAATCTTCACGCCGAGCTTCTTCTCAAGACAGTCGGGAAGAAGATCGCTGGAGAGGGCAGCGTTGCGGGCGGAGCGAAGGCCATTGGGAAACTGCTCGACAGGATGGGGGCAAAGAAGACCGGGCTGGTGGTTTCCGATGGTTCGGGACTCTCGCACAATAACCGTGTGACAGCCCGCCAGTTCGTTTCGGTTCTGCATGCGGCCCGCTCGAAAAAATACTACGAGCTGTTCAGGAACTCGCTTCCGGTTGCGGGTGTTGATGGAACCCTGAAAAAGCGCTTTTCCTCCAGGCGCTCCCTGGTCGGTAATGTTTTTGCCAAAACAGGGTATATCAGGGGTGTTTCAACTCTTTCGGGTTACGTGAAGAGAAACAAGCAGGTCTGGAGTTTTTCGATTCTCTGCAATTCCTTCCCCTCCAGGAGCCTTTCGCAGGCAAGGAAACTGCAGGAAGACATCATCGGCATTCTCTATGCTTCGATGCAATAGAGGGGCTTTGCTGAACGGGGGCAACTGTACGGTCTTCGGCCTGTAATAGGTCTGTAAGGCCGCGAATGGGCTATTTTTCTTTGGGTGGGGTCCATTGCAGTGTTAAAATCATTTTACAATTCAGGCTTTCCTGTCAAAGCAGGCTTATCTTATGGCAGGACAACAGATTACCCTGCCAGCCAGGAAGAATTTCCCCCATCAGGCAGGGGCCATTACTGAAAACTTTTGACCCTCACTTTCTCTCGCTATGAGCGGTAAACCACAGGATAAAAACGCCGGCGGCGGCCGCAGGCGGCCTAAGTTGATTGTTGCTGAAAACGGTCATCAGAAGGTACTTGAGATTGGGCAGAAAATTACGACCCTGGGGCGTTCGCACGAGAATACGGTCGAGATTGACGATATCAGCAGTTCCCGCCTGCACTGCCAGATCGAGCGCAAAGAGGGGGGCTACGAGATTGTTGACCTCAAGAGCCGCAACGGCACGGTGGTCAATGGGGTTCTTGTTCTTCGCAAGGAACTGAGACCGGGAGACTGTATCGAGATAGGGAAGACCCAGGTTTTCTTTGAACACATCTCCCAGGAGTATGCCGACGAGACCATCGACCTGACGACGGGCTATTTCCTCGAGCCACTCGAAGGGCTTGAGGAGGAGGACCAGCTCAGCATGTTGAAAAGCGAGCGGGAGATCTTCCTCAAGCTAATGGAGATCAATCGCAACCTGAACTCCAAGGTTGTTCTCGACGACCTTCTCGCCCTGGTGGTGGATACGGTGGTGGAGGTGACCAGCGCGGAGCGGGGTTTCTTCCTCCTGGTGAGCGATGATGAGTTGGAGGTCAGGGCTGCCCGGAATATGGATGGGGAGGCGGTCAAGGATGCGCAGCTGAAGTCCTGCAAGGGGATCGCCGAGGACGCCATTACATCCAGGAAGCCGATCATTTCTGATGATGCGATGAATGACAGGCGCCTGCGCGATATCGAGGCGGTCAAGGA
>JAYGDV010000167.1:0-3368 GCA_046582735.1 Planctomycetota bacterium | reverse complement strand
TATAGATACCACGAGAGCCGAACATCTCCTCAGTGTTCATGACAACCGAGATCGTGGGAATCGACTGCAGGTCGTCCTTTATCGTCGCGGCATAGCGCCCACCGAAACGATCACGTCCACCCTGGCCGATCACATCCGGGTCCATCCCGTAATCGGCCGAAGTCCCTCCCCAGCTTTGAGGAAAGCCGCGGCCCCTGGTGGCCGCCACATCCTGCACGACGATGTCGTCGAGAAAGATGTAGGTCTGGGTGTCGATGTTGGTCGATTCGAGGCCCTCTCGCGTCGCCATGGCCCGCAAGGTGGTGGTACGGTCAACCAGTATGGGCCCATTGTAAACACTGCCGGCCCCGGGGCCGGGCTCACTTCCATCGAGCGTATAGCGGATAACGGCGCCCTCGGTCTCGCTCAGGATCTCGACCTCAAAGGGCTCAGAGTAGAAACCCCGGTCAACGCTGAAGCTTGTATCGCCAACGAAGCCCGCAAATCCATCGGCCTCGTTCGCCCCGCCCGGTGTTGGTGTCTCGAAATACCGTGCGGCCAGGTCGAAGATACCCTGGCCTGTCAGCTCGGCGCTGATGAGGAAGTCGTCATCCTCAGCGCTCCTGTTGAGCCCATGAATGGCGAGAACGTTCTCCCCGTCCCGCAGGAGGTTGCGGTTTGCCGTAATGACAATCTCCTCGAAGACGATGGCCCGGGCATCATCCCGGGCCTCGACGGCCACCGCATTCCAGGCAGCAACTGGCGGAGCATTGCGGCTGGCCACCTCGACACCATTGAGATAGGCGATAAAGCCATCGTCATAACGCATCCGCAACTTCAGCAGGTCGAGGACCGGCGCCTGCTCGAGGTTGAAGGGAATCCGTAGCCAGGCAGAAGAGTTAACCCCGTACATCTCCTGCTCCAGGTCGGTCTCGATAAGCCCCTCGTAGCCGATCATGGGGACCTCGAAGACCTCGACCTCCGAGAGGGAGAGAACATCGACCTCATCGGCATTGCCCGCCCCTCCCGTTCCGGAGAGATCGGGGTCGGGTGTGCGAACGACACGCACAACCCTGCCGGCAACCGGCCCGCCCAGCAACTCAACCAGGTCGACCTCCAGGCTCCCGGGTCCACTACTGCCGCCCCCGCCGAGGACGTTCTCTGCGTTGAGCAGATCGGATTCGAAGAGGACCTCCCCACCGGGTGAGTCCAACACCATGACGGTGATGTCTCGCAGGCGGGAAGTGCAGCAGCCGCGACGATTGTGAACAATAATCGAGCCAAGCAGCGCCTCGCGCCCGAGATCCAGCTCCCAGGTTGACGGCAGGTTCTGACCGGGCGCGGTATGAGTGAAATTGCCGGTATCGCCGTCGATTGCCCGGCTGGCGGGAAACTCCCCGTTTGCGTAATCGGAGGACTGGACCGCCTCTCCCTGCGGAGCGATATTCACCACCGGGGCTCCAACCGCGACGGCGGGAGCTGTCTCGAAACCGACAGCGGCCGGCACCTCGTCCCAGGAGTCGTCGTTGAAGCCCGGCTGCATCCAGAGTCCATCCTCGCCTCCTCTTTGCGGAATCTTAACCAGGGCCCTCCCCTGGGAGCTCACCATTGGGAATACCGTGACCGACTGCCCCAGGCCGTAGGAATAATCGGTGTGTTGTTCCGGGTACTGTGGTGAATATTCATGGACGATCTCTCCAGCAGGAGAAACCAGGGCAAGGAACTCACCATCGGCATCGAGCTGGAAATCCGTGTGCAACGGGCCCGCCGGATCCCGGCGATCCTTACCCGAAGCGAAAACAACCAGGAACTCACCCCCGGCAATACTCGCCGGTGGGAATCTCCAGCGCCGCAGATCTGCGGCTGAATCGCTAAGGTACCAGCCATCGAGATTCACCGGCTCGAGGCCACTGTTGTGAACCTCGATCCAGTCTGAGCTCTCCCCCTCCTCGTCCCTGAGCCCATCGTCATTGCTCGCCATGAACTCTGTAATGAGCAGGTCCTGCGCCGGACAGACTCCCCAGGCCGCCACGAAGAGACTCCACAACGGCAGCAACATGATCTTTATACGGGTATTCATCATTTCTTATTCCAGACCTGGTATCCGCAGAACCGACCCAATATTCAGCGCCACCCCACCATCGAGATTAAAGCCTCCCTGTCCCATTCGAAAGGATAATCTGCCGCTGCCGGCCAGCCTCCTCCCTGGGGGTGAAACTTGCGGGAAAAAACGCCGCCATCCTGCTAACATCCACCTCCCTGGAAATAAATTAAGGACGTTTGACCGTGATAACAACGCGCCGGCAACTTTGCGTCTCTATCCTCTTCTTTTCTATCATCGGTTCCTGCCTCGAGCAGGTGCCCGGCGAAGAACCATCGAAACAATTGCTCGATGCCCTGGGGCCCGACCACGCCCGGAAAATGGCCGATGGCCTGAAGCTCTTTAAGTCCCGGGCACGTGAGCTCCTGGTCAGCAACTGCCTGCCATGCCATGGAGGGGAACGGACCCGTTCAAAATACAACCTCTCAACCCGCGCAGGCCTTATCAAGGGCGGCTCGGAGGAAGGGCAGGCTGTCGTCATCGGCAAGCATGCCGAAAGCGTTCTCTACAGGATGGTCACCCACCAGGCCAAACCGTATATGCCTCACAAGCGGAAGAAACTGCCGGAGGAGAAAATCCAGGTGCTCGCCCGCTGGATTGACCTCGGGGCCCCCTATGACCGCCCCCTCACCGCCGGGGATGGCGCGGAAGCAGACGGGCTGCTCACCGTTACGGACGAGCACCGGAAATGGTGGGCCTTCCAGCCGCTGAAAGCAGACACCCCCGCCCTCCAGGAAAAAGACAAGTGGAGCACTGGTGCAATCGACCGGTTCGTTCTCGAACGATTGAGCGAAAAGGACCTGGATCCCAACCCTGCTGCCTCAGCGCGGGACCTGGTGCGGCGGGTCTATTTCGACATCATCGGCCTGCCCCCACCACCCGAGGTCATCAACGCCTTCACAGCCGACCCCTCGCCGAAGGCCTGGTCCAAGCTGATCGATGAGCTGCTGGCAAGCCCTCACTACGGAGAACGCTGGGGAAGACACTGGCTCGACCTGGCCCGCTTCGCCGAAAGCCATGGCTTCGAGCAGGATTATGACCGCAACCACGCCTACCACTACCGTGACTTCGTCATCAAGGCTCTCAACAGCGACATGCCCTATGACCAATTCGTATCCTGGCAGCTTGCCGGCGATGAGCTGGCACCGAACGATCCGCTGGCGATGATGGCCACGGGCTTCCTCGGGGCCGGCGTCTTTCCGACCCAGCTCACCGAGAAAGAATTCGAGAGCTCACGCTACGATGAACTCGATGACATGGTCAACACCATGGGCACCGCCATGCTGGG
>JAYGDV010000127.1:0-36906 GCA_046582735.1 Planctomycetota bacterium | reverse complement strand
TACCAGGCCGGCTTCCCCTGGCCGCTGGCCTCCCAGGGCAAGGGCAGCTCCATGGAGCTTCTCCATCCCGGCAGCGACAACAACCTGGCCGGCAGCTGGAGAGCCTCCGGGCTCATCGAGCGCCCCTTCACCGAGCGGGTTTATTTCATCCGGGGAGAAAGCGCATCGTGGCGTTACCGCCTGGGAACCTCGGAAGCTTCCAATCCACCTGCCCGGTGGCGCGAGGACGGCTTTCCCCTCGATGAAACCTGGCTCACCGGCCAGGCCTCCATCGGCTTCGGCGACAATGATGACAATACGGAGCTTGCGAACATGCGCAACTCCTACACCTCCATCTACATGCGGCACACCTTCACCATCGAGGCCGCCTCGGAGATCCCCGACGCCCTGGTCCTGAACCAGTACTTCGACGACGGAGCCGTCGTCTGGATCAACGGAACGGAGGTGCTGCGCTACAACATGGAGGAGGGCGAGCAGACCTATGATGACGAGGCCCTCGGCGGCCGGGAGGCTCGCTGGATTCCCGTGGAGCTACAGAACCCGCAGGCCTACTTCCAGGTGGGAGAAAACCTGGTCGCCATCCACGCCTTCAACACCTCGCTGAACAGCTCCGACACCTCGGCGGACCTCGAGCTCTTCTCGCCTGGAACCGAGGACGAAGAGCCCGGAGCTCTCCTGCCTCCGAGCCCCGGCAGGCGCAATACGGTTTTCTCCGGCAACCCGGGACCCCAGGTGCGCCAGGTAGACCACAGCCCCGGGCAACCGGCAGCCGATGAGCCTCTCCGGGTAACCGCGAAAATCACCGATCCCCAGGGCGTCCTCGAGGTCAGCCTGAAATACCAGGTGGTCCGGCCCGGCAATTACATCCCGGCCTTCCTCTCCCATCCGCACAACATCCTGACCTCTCAACCAACCAGGGCCCACGAGCCCAACCCGGAGTACGAAAACCCGGACAACTGGACCTCCCTGGGGATGTCAGACGATGGGCTTGGCGGGGATGAAGCCGCCGCTGATGGAGTCTTCTCTGCGCTGATCCCCGGCCAGGCGCACAGAACCCTGCTGCGCTACCGTATCACCGCCACCGACAATCCCGGCGCGGCGGTGACCGTGCCCTACAAGGATGACCCAACGCTCAATTTTGCGGCCTTCTTCTACGATGGCGTCCCGGCCTACACGGCCTCGAGGGCCTCGGTTCATCCCGGGGGCACCGGCCATACCTACAGTGCCGAAGAAATGGCCGCCCTGCCGGTCTACACCCTCATTACCACGGCCGGCGACATGACCCATTGCCTCAATCTTACGGGCGGCTTCAACATCCCCAAGTCGAACGAACCCGCCCGTGACCACTTCAACTGGGAGGGCGCCTTCGTTTACGACGGCGAGGTTTATGACCACGTTCGGTACCGGCTGCGCCAGGCCAACGATCGCTACGGGGGCAGCGGGAAGCGCTCCATGCGAATCCGCTTCCCAAAGAGCAATTACCTCAAGGCGCGGGATAACTACGGCAAGCGCTACCCGACACGCTGGAGAACTCTCAATACCGGCAAGATGTTTGACAATAAGCGGGTGGGCAACTTCGGCGTCACCGAGTCGATAAATTCGCTGCTGTGGAACATGGTCGGAGTGCCGGCGCCCCACTTCAACACTTTCCATTTCCGGGTTCTCGATGGAGTCGACGAGGTCCCCGCCGGCGGCAACGGACAATACCTCGGTGATTTCTGGGGCATGTTCGTCGGGATCGAAGACTACGATCCGCGCTTTCTCGATGCCCACGGCCTCGAAGACGGCAACCTCTACAAGCTCAAGGACGGCCAGTTCAACGGCAACGACCTGCGGCGCAACCAGGGGCGCGATGCCATCACCACGGACGCGGATTTCCAGAACATCCGCCGCAGCCTGCGGCCCCAGCGAAACGCGGACTGGCTCGACGCCCATGTCAACTACGACAGGTGGTACCCCTACCATGCCGTGGTTGAGGGGATCCGCCACTACGACTTCCGCCCGGCTGACTCGCACTCCAAGAACCGGGCCTGGTATTTCGAACCCGATGACCGGGGGCCCTACGGCAGGCTGTGGACCATGCCCTGGGATTCCGATGCAAGCTGGGGACCCAACTGGAACAGCGGGGTGGACTATTCAAAGGACGCCATCTTCGGCGGCGGAGGGAAGCCCGAATACAAACAGAAATACCGTAACTTCCTGCGCGAGTTCCGCGATCTCATATGGACCCAGCAGGTCCTCAACCAGATGATCGACGACCTCGCCGAGCGGATCATGACCTTCTCCATGGCGGACCGTGACCGCTGGCGCAACGCGCCCTCACAGGCCGGCCGCCAGGACTTCGGCGCCCTCGGAACCAAGATCAATGACATGAAACGCTTTGCCTTCATGGGCTGGAGCGGCTCAACCGGCCCGACGGTGCCCGCCGGTGGAAGGGCACGCCACCTCGAGAATCTCGCCAATGCGGAGGGTGACCGCACCAGGATCCCGGCAACCCCGGCCATCGTTTCCGGCGGGCCGGAGAGCTTCCCCGCCAATGCCCTGCTTTTCAACACCCAGGGTTTTGATGACCCCCAGAATGACGGCTTTGCCGCCATGAAATGGCGTCTTGGAGAGGTAACACCGGCCAATGCCCCCTTCGATCCTGACAGGCAACGCGTCTACGAATGGCCAGCCGCCTGGGAGCTTGAAACCGAACAGTTCAGCTCCCTCCTGATGGTGCCCCGCAGCGCGGTCGAGGTCGGGAAAACCTACAGGGTCCGGCTCAAGGTCAAGGATGACACCGGGCGCTGGAGCCACTGGTCAGCACCCGTTGAGTTCACCGTCACCGCCCCGACCGCCCCGGACCTGGTGCAGTCGTCACTGCGGATCACCGAGCTCATGTTCAATCCCCTCGGGGATGAAGGTTTTGAGTTCATCGAGATCCAGAACATCGGCAACCAGGGCATTGACCTCCGCGAGGTCCACCTCAGCGAGGGTGTCGAGTTCTCCTTTGCCGGCTCGGAAGTTGAGGAGCTTCCCGCGGGCGAGTATGTTCTCGTCGTCAGGAACGCTGCGGCCTTTGCCTCCCGCCACGACACCACCGGCATGCTCATCGCTGGAGAATACTCCGGCAGGTTGTCCAACGGCGGGGAACAGGTCACCCTCTCCTTCGGCAGCGCGGAGACCATCCTCGATTTTGAATACGATGACGAATGGTATCCGGCCGCAGACGGCAAGGGACTGTCCATCGTGATCCGGGACCCCCTTGCCGCGGTGGAGAGCTGGAGCGATCCCGCCTCCTGGCGGCTGAGTAATTCCCGCCACGGCTCACCAGCGAGGGAAGACGGCGAGAGCGAGGGCGGCAGCCAGCTGCCCGGTGACGTCGCCCAGGATGGCAGCCTGAACATTACCGACGCGGTTGTTCACCTGCGCCATCTCTTCGGTGGTGAGACCCGGCCGCTGCCCTGCGCCGACGGGGTCTTTGAACACCCCTCCAACCTGGCCCTCCTCGATATCGACGGGGACCAGGAGGCCAACCTGACCGACGCTGTCTTCCTCCTGCTCTACCTTTTCAACAACGGAGCTCCCCCGAGCCTGGGCGTCGAGTGCGTGCGCCTGCCCGATTGCCCGGATGCCTGCGCACCCTGAGGCTTTGCGAAAACCGGCCCCATCTCCCGCCAACCTCTTGGCCCGGCCGACAGGCCGGGATGTTAGAGTGAGAGGCAACCGCCATGGATTCCTTCTTCAAACGTCACTGGTTTCTCCTCGCAATGGCTGCCGCCGTGGCCGGCGGCTACCTCCTTCCCCAGGGCGGGGAGAGCCTGCGAGAGAGTAGCTTCGCCATACCACTGCTGGTGGCCGTGGTCCTCGGGATCTCAGGCTTCACGCTCGACACCTCCCGGCTGCTTGCCCAGACGAAAAACCTATGGGCCATTCTGCTCACCCTGGCGACGACCTATGCCGTGGCGCCGGTGGCGGCCTATGCGCTGGCAAAGGCCTGGGGCCCGGAAATAAGAGGCCCCGAATCAGCCGGAGCGTTTTTCCTCGAGGCGATGATGATTCTTGCAGCACAGGCCGGCACCCTGGCCTCGGCCCTCGCCATGACCTCCATCGCACGAGGCAACCAGGAGCTGGCTCTTCTCATCACTGTCCTTTCAAGCATCCTCACCGCGGTCCTGACCCCCCTGGTCCTTGAGCTCTCGCTCGAGATCCATGCTGTCGAGGTGCCTTTTGCCGAGATCATGCTGAGGATTACGTGGATCGTGGTGCTGCCCGTGGCTGCCGGGCAAATCGCCAGGAGGTTTCTCTGGCAACGGGCCCAGGGAGTCCTTCCGGCGCTCAGGCTCCTGCCCCGGATTGTCATTCTCTCCTTTCTCTACACCGGCTTCTGTGCTGCAACCGTACGGCTGGGCGAAGCTCCGGACCTGGCACTCAGGTTCCTGGGGGCCTGCCTGTGCCTGCACCTGGCCCTCCTCGGGTGGACCTGGCTCTCATCCCGCGCCCTGCGAATACCGCCGCAAAGCCGCACAGCGGTGATCCTCTGCGGCAGCCAGAAGACCCTTCCGAACGGGATCTATATCTGGACGACGTTCTTTGCAGCTAACCCCTACGGTGCGCTCCCCCTGGCCCTCTACCACGTAGTCCAGCTGCTGATCGATACTCTGCTTCTGCGGCGGCTGGAGGCATCGAACAAGCCGCCCGCAGATGGGTCGGCAGAATCTTCCGGATAAGCGCCTTGCAGCGGGTTACTTCTTGCCCTCAGCGTACTGCTCGCTGATTCTCCGGTAGTAGCTCCGGATGATCTCGAGGTATTCCGAGGGGGCGGTCTTGGGATTGACCGAACCGATGGCATCGCGAATCTTGGGCGGCAGGAGGCCCCACTTCTTTCCTTTGCGAACCCGGTCAGCCAGTTCGCCGGAGGAGTTGTCCGGCTTCTGCCCATCGGCTGCCTTGTTGTTATCCACCTTGCCGGGCTGTTCCTTACCGTCCTTGCCATTGGCGTTCTTAGCCTGCTGCTCTTTCTGCTGCTGAGCTTCCTGCTGTTGGCGGGAGGACTTGACCTGGTCCTGGTTCTTTCTCGCAGCACCCTGCCCGGGCTTCTTGTCCTTGCCCTGCTTCTGCTGACTGGAACTCTGGCTGGCCTGCTGGGATTGCCCGCTGCTGCCACTGTTGCAGCGGCTGCACTCCTCGGCAAGCTTCTCGATGAGCTGGTTCATTTTCTGAACCACTTCCTTCTGCTGCTTCTGGGTAGCCCCGCCGGTCTTCTTGCCGGCCAGGTCCTTCTGAATCTCATCCAGCATTCGGCGGATCTCATCGAGGTTCTTCTTACCCTCTTTGATAACCTTC
Source organism: Planctomycetota bacterium (assembly GCA_046582735.1). Lineage (GTDB taxonomy): Bacteria > Planctomycetota > UBA8108 > UBA8108 > UBA8108 > UBA8108. The sequence continues at coordinate 31,578 of JAYGDV010000127.1, read as the reverse complement.
GCCTGCTGGGAATCGGCACCCGGGAGGTCGGCTCCATCTACCTGGGGCCGGGCCTTTTTGCCGGTCTCGGCCTCGCGCTCGGCAACGGCCGCTGGCAGAGAAAAGAACACCGCCAGGAAAAGTGCTGAAAGAACAACCCGGGTAAAAACGCTCATCGATAACTCCCGAAAATTAAAAATCGCTCCAGGCGCATTGAAAAACAACTCGCCCGACCTGTAAACATCCTACTACCACCGGCAGTCACGAGCCAGAGTTTTCATGCGCACCCGTGGTGTCCACGCGCCCCGTTACCGGAATCATCGCCGTTGGCAACCGGGTAAATTTTCCTCCAGAAATCCCGAAACCCACTGAAAACGGGGCTTCCCTACTCGTCGAGCTTGATCATGGATTCGAGATCAAGGTCGTCTTCCTCTCCGCGAACCAGCAATAGAATGGCCGCATGGGGAACAATCAGGTAGGGGGATCCTTCAAACTCGATCTCAACGGCCGCGTTGCGCAAAAAGAGGGCCATGTCACCGACCTCGGCCTCCATGGGCACATAGGTGGTCTTCGATTCATGCAGCTTCCAGGGCTCTTCACCGAACTCAGACGGTGCCTGCACCGGTGTACCCGGCCCAACCTCGACAATCCGGCCGCTCTGTACTGCCATCTTGTCCACCGCAGACTGGGGCAGCAGCAATCCCACGCGCGTACGGTCCTCCCCTTCCTGGGGCGTAACCAGGACCCTGTCGCCTACAACAACCAGTTTTTTACCCTTGGCTTTCATTGCCGCCTCTGTCTTCAAACCGTCTTCGATCTGGCCTATGAATATACCTTCCAGGGCACTCCATTTCCAGCCATGCACCGGGCCACAGGGACCAGAGTTTTACTTCAAACCTCCCCTTCGGCATGTTATCTCCAGAAGGCTTCTAATTTACAGGCTGAAAGAGAATCTTGAAAAATGAGCCCGAGTGCAGGCAATCCACTCAACATCGCCATCATCGGCGCCGGCCTGGTGAGCGACTACCACCACGTTCCGGGCATCCTGCTCGATCCCCGAGCTCGAGTGGCAGCAGTCTGTGATACCGATGAGGCCCTGCTGGAAAAACGCAGGGCCGACTGGGAGGTCGAAAAGATAACGACCGACCCCGGGGAAATCTTTTCCGACCCGGAAATCGATGGCGTCATCATTGCCACGCCGAACTTCACCCATCCCGCACTGGCAATCGCCGCCGCACGCAACGGCAAACACATCATGTGCGAAAAACCGCTGGGGCTGAACGCCGGGCAGGTTGCGGATATGTACGAGGCGGCAAAGACCGCCGGGGTGGTTCACATGACCGCCTTCACCTACCGGTTCGCCCCCTCGATGCGCTACCTGAAACACCTGGTTCAGAAGGGAGATCTCGGACAGCCAAGACATTTCCGCAGCCAGCGCTTCCTGGACCTGCCCGAGACCAGCTGGGGCTGGAGGCAATACCGCGATAAGGGCGGCGCTGGTGATCTCTTCGACATGACCATCCACCGCATCGACTTCGCCCAGGATCTCCTGGGGCCCATCACCAGGATCTGCGGCTCGGTGGCCAATTTCGCCCCGAGAACCGAGACGACAGATGGATCGCCCTGTGCGCCATCAGAGGTCGACGACTGGTCGGCGATTATCGGGGATTTTGAATCCGGCGCCACTGGCGTATGGGAAGGCACCACCCTCGCCAAGGGGTACAACCGGGATGGGTTCGGTCATGAATGGGCCGAGATAAACGGCTCGGAAGCTTCCGCCGTCTACCGGCTTCATGAGCCCAACATCCTGCTGCTGGGCCGCCATGGAGGCGATCTCGAACCCACAGAGGTCCCCGCAGAGTTCCTCAAGCCGGAGGAGAGTCCACGCCAGCCGGCCGACGGAGAGCCCGCCACGGTATTCCGTTACGACCTGGCCTGGGAATTCGTCTCCGCGATCCTCGAAGACCGGGAGGCCATCCCGAGCTTCTGGGATGGCTGGAGCGCCCAGGTCATTGCAGATGCTACCCTGGACTCGAAGGAGCAGGGACGGTGGGTCGATATCGAACAGCCGGCGCGCTGAGCTCCTCAGCCGGCGCTGGCGGGCTGGGTGAATTCCATCGGTATGCCATCGGGATCGAGAAAATACACCATGCTGTTGCTGGCGTTGGGGCCACCCTCAACCGTCATCACCCTGGAGAGGAAGCGAACCCCCCGCTCCTGCAGCCGCGAGACCTCGGCCTGGATGTCATCCACCACGTAGCAAAGATGGGCGCTGCCGGTATCGCAGGTGCGCGGCGCCTGCGGCTGCCCAGATGCACAAAGGTACTGGATCAGCTCAAGTCCCTGTCCGTATCCGCTGAGATGGATAATCCGCATCCGAACCCCCTCTAAACCGGTGACCGTTTCTGCAAAATCACCTTCCACTGTGCGATCGTCGAGAACCTCGAAGCCCAGGGCCTCGCGGTAGAACTCAAGGGAGCGCTCCATATCACTGACGGTAAACGAAACGTGGTGAACGGCTGTAATCATCCGGCCTGAAACCTCCTCAAAGCGGTATCTGTTGCCTCGAAAACCGGAGCATACCTCCGGCATACGGCCCCTGTCCACGCCGGGAATGAGCGGATTCCAGTTCAGAAACCATTGCGGAAATCTATCCGGGCGGAAAACGGGCGGAAAACAGGAAAATACTGATGATCGTAAATCACGCCAAAATGTAGATTCAATAGGAGTTAGATCGATCTGGACCTTATTATCTTAAGTGCAGGGCCTAACGAAATTTGATAACCGCCCGGAAAAAGTGTATAAAAAACCGTCACACTTGTTTTTGCCCTTTCAGGCGGCGAATATGGCTTCCGAGAGCACCTTCTGGCTATGCTGTGTACTTGGAAACCTGCTTTTCCTGTCATTGGCAGCCTTTTCCAAAGCACGGAAAGGACCTGAATGGAAACCGGCAACGCTCACCAACTGATCATCCCGGAAGAAAAGGGAGAAAGAACCTTTTCGCTGCCGGAGGGAGAAACCCACCTGGGGCGTGCACGCAGCAATGAATTGCAATTGCGTGAAAAAAGCGTCTCCAGAGTCCATTGCCGGATTGAGCGCGATGGTGACCGGGTGGTGGTTTTTGATGCAGGAACCAGCAATGCAACCCGGCTCCGCCGGCACGGGAAAGAAAGTACCAAGGGAGCCAATGGCAGAATCCTGCGAGACCAGGATGTTCTCTTCCTTGGACGCCTCGAGATCGTCTACCGGGGCTGCTCAGGACTCGGCGCGGCCACCACCTCAGCTTCCCAGCAAAGCGATATCCCCACTGTACGAGGGGCGGTGCCTATTGAGAAGCCCCAGGCCCCGATACCTGATCCCAATCTCCCCCAGGAGCCCTGGCCGCAGCAACCCGCAGCGCAAATGCCACCGCCCCAGGGCCAGCCCTACCCCGCTCCGCAAGATCCCAACCAGCCATATCCTGCTCAACCATATCCAGGACAACCGTATCCCGCTCAGCAGGGATACCCGCCGCAGCAGCAGCCGCAGCAGCAGCAGCCGCCGCCGCAGCAGCAGCAGCCGCAGCCGCAGCCGCAGCAGCAGCCCGGAGCATATCCGCCACAGTACATACCCCCCGCTCAGCAGCAACCACCACAGAATTACAATCCGGGTGCTCCCGGTGCAGCGCAGCAGCCTGTTGTCTTCAATCCTGCTCCGGCTGAATCGGAAAAACCAAAAAAGAAGATCAAGAAGCGCATCAAGCCCAAGAAAAGCACCGCCAAATCCAGCAAGGTCGCCAAGACCGTCATTCCGAAAAAACCCAGCGGAAGCCCCGCCGTGCCCCTCGCGATCGGTGCTGTAACCCTTGTTGTGCTGCTCGTCGTGGTATCAGGCGTCTTCAAAAGTATGAGGGACGACAACGACCTCCAGCGCGTTGCCATCGAAGCCCAACAGGCGAATACTTCCCACCGCCAGATGTCTGAGCGGGAAAAGGCTCTGCAGGGCCAATTGGGCGAAACCAACAGCAAGATTGAAAAATTACAGCGGATGCTTGCTGCGCTGGAGACATCCAGCCGGGCTCCGCGAGGGCGGAAAGCCATTGCCGGCGGACAGAACACGGATCCATCGGCTCCTTCCGATGAGATCACGACCGCTCCGCGCTCCGAAGAACCGATACTTCCTTCCTCGGGGGGTGACAGCCAGGAGATCACCGAAACAAGGGCTATGATCGCCTCCCTGATCAAGAAACGTAACCAGATCCAGGGTGGCCTTACCGGCGGGACGGACACGTCAAAGATCGAGGCCTCGATCGCACGGCGGACAGCGGTGATGAGCAACAGCGGCAACCGGATTCTCCACGTGGAGGACGATGAGGACACCCGAAAAACCGCAGTCGCCAGGATCCCGCAAATAGTCGAGCTGTCAAAAAAAGACTACGCCGACCTGATCGAGCGGCTTAAGGAGACCGTTGGCAACTACGGCTTACCGATCGCCTCCCCGGGCGACCTCGATCCGGACCTCACCGAGCTCCTGAGGGCAACGGGAGATGACGGGGCGAGGGGACTGGTGACGGTCTACCTCTACTCCAGTGAGCTTCGCGCCAAGATGGAGAAAACGACTTCCTTCCTGAAGCGACGCATCGATGCCCTGATGGCCAATGCCTACAAGATCAACAAGGACAAATACAAATCAGGTGCCGCCAGCTATTACGGCAACCGGCACAATCACTATCTCGAGCAACTCCAACGTGTTCTGGAACTCTCTGAAAAGAAGATCGAAATCAAGAAAAGCCAGAAAAGGCGGTTGGAAGCCTTCCAGCAGGCGCTGGGAAACGGTTTTGCCCAACTCACCTCGGCAGAATCGACAAAACACCTCACCGGTGTTTACTCAAGGAGCAGAGACACCGACATGAAGCGGAAAATGGTCGGTTCTTTCTCAAAAGGAAATGCCTTGCAGGCAGTACCCGCTTTGATCAAAAGCCTCTCAAGTCCTGACCAGGAGCTGAAAGGCCTTGTAAAAACGGCACTTGCATCCATCACCGGAGTAAATCTCGGAGACAATAAAAAGGTCTGGGAAGCCTGGTGGAAAGAAAACAATGACAGTGCAACAAATTGAAAGTTCTGGTGTTTTTCTCGACACTTTTGATATCTCGTGCTAAAGTGTCGTAGTATCCATCACTTTTTCAGACCCTAACTCTTCTCTATACTTTTCAGGAACCTTTTGAAAGGAGCTTTGAAATGCTGAAGAAACTGACCGTAGTGACCCTTGCGGTATTGCTGACAACTGGCGCTCTCCATGCCCAGAATGTCGCCTATAAAACAGTTACCGGCCCCCAGGTAAAACAGAACGTCGACAAAATGATGTCGAAGATCAACTGGAGCAAAGACTTCAACGCTCTTAAGAAAAAAGCCCAGGCCGAGAATAAGATGATCTTCTGGGTCGATATCGTTGGTGATATCGACGGCGGATTGTGAAGTGCTGGCCATTCCCTGAGAGCCGTGACGCTCTCTAACGACAAAGTCATTAGCCAGCTCAACACCGCATTCGTCTCCGGTTGGCAGAATATCAAGGGTAGGAAAAGCTATGCTGGCGTATCCAATACCCACATGCCTTCTTACGCTGCCAAGAACATCAACACCTGCTCCGGCGGTCGTAACATACAGATGTACTTCATGACGCCCGATGCCCGTGTCGTACACTGCCTGCCCGGCTACTGGAGTCCCCAGGATTTCTACACGCAGGCAGGATTCGCCGTCAAGCTCGGCATGCTCGCCCGCACCAAGAGACTCTCCAATGCGGACCGCAACGAGAAGTTCCTCGACATGCACCTGCAGAAAGCCCATGGCCATAACTACGGCCTCGTCGAAGGCGCCCAATTGCAGGGTTTTGATGTCAAGTACGTCAAGAACAACACCTCGGACTTCACCCGTGGCAGCAAGGGTTTTGTCAAAGGTGGCGTCAAGCTCGTCGACCAGGTCGTTCATGAACGCATGGCGGCCCGTCCCTTTGTTCCTTTCGAAAAGTTCGATGCCCATGAGTTCACCAAGCTCGGCATCAAGCGTTACAAATACAATTTCGGAATGCCCGGCAAGTACGGCAACTCCAAGGAGGAGGAGAAGTAATCCTTCCGGCCTTATCCGAATTTAAAAGAGAGGCGAAGCCCGCGGGCTTCGCCTCTCTTTTTTCATTCCCGTGCCCGCATGCCTCAGTGAGCGGTCCACCCGCCGTCAACAAAGAGGGTCGCTCCCGTCACATAGCTTGACGCCTCGCTGGCCAGGAAAATCGCCGCCCCCTGGATCTCACCCATATCACCCCACCGGCCCATCGGCACCTCTCCGAGAATAAAACGCTCGGTTTCCGGCAGGCCCACGATCGGCTCGTTCATCGGCGTGAGAAACGGGCCGGGGCAGATTGCGTTGGCGGTAATTCCCTCCGAAGCCCACTCAAGGGCCAGGACACGCGTCATCTGCACAACCGCCCCCTTGCTTGAAGCATAGGGCGTACGCCCCGGAACTCCCACCACTGCCAGCGTGCTGCCCATATTGATCACGCGCCCGTAACCACCCGCCCTCATGTGGGGTATCGCCGCCCTCGAACAAAGCCAGGGACCACGAACATTGACGCTCATTACCTGCTCGAACTCTTCCAGCGACAATTCTTCAATCGGGTTGCGGATATTGATGCCCGCATTGTTGATGAGAATGTCAAGCCGCCCCAGTTTCGACACCGCTGCCTCGACAAGAGCTTCGACCTCGTCCGGATCCGTTACGTCACAGCGCATGCCGAGGGTCTTCCTAGCGCTCGATTTCCCCAGGAGAGCGGCCTCCCGCTCAGCCTCCTCGCCGTTGCGGCTGCAGATAACGATGTCAGCGCCGGCTGCGGCAAGCCCCTCCGCCATGCTGCGGCCGAGCCCCTTGGTGCCCCCGGTAACAAGCGCCACCTTTCCATCGAGCCGAAAGAGATCGATTCCAGACATTTGTTCATTCCTCGCGCCAAGTTAAACTGTAATTGGCAGCATAGCACGCCTGCAGAAAGGCGAGCATACGAGAATGCCCGGCGACGACCTACAAAGGAGACCTTGCAATGAACGACAAGCAGACACCGGCCGGAAAGCTCCGCCTGCTCCTCGGGGAGCCCGGCATCATCCGGTCGATGGGAGCCCACGACGTCCTGACCGCCCTGCTGATCGAGCGGGCCGGCTTTGAGACTGTTTTCCTCGGCGGCTTCGGGGCCAGCGCAAGCCTTCGCGGCCTGCCCGACCTCAACTTCCTCGACCTGGAAGAAATGGCGGATGCCGTCAAGCGCATGGCACGGAGAATCTCCATTCCCCTGATCGCCGACGGGGACACCGGCTACGGAGGCCCCGCCGAGGTCGGCAATTGTATCCGGGCTTTTGAAGACGCCGGAGCCGCGGGAATCCTGCTCGAGGACCAGGTCTTTCCAAAACGCTGCGGCCACTTCGACGGCAACGCGGTGATCCCCGCCGAAGAAATGGTCGCCAAGCTTCAGGCCGCCCTCGAGGCGCGCAGCGATGACGATTTCGTGATCTTCGCAAGAACAGATGCCCGCCAGGGCGAGGGGATTGACTCCGCTATCGACAGGATCAACAGCTACTGCGCAGCGGGAGCCGACGTGGCCTTTGTCGAGGCGCCACAGTCAAAGGAAGAGCTTGCCGAAATCGCCTCCCGGGTCTCCTACCCCAAGTTTGCCAATATGCTCTCCTTCGGCAAGACCCCGCTGCTGGAAGCCGCCGAGCTCGAAAAGATGGGCTTTAAGTTCGTGGTGGCCCCGATCGAAACCTTGCTGGTCTCTGCGAGAGCTATTGAACAGCTGGCCGACACCTTCCTGAAGACAGGGAGCTCTGAGCTCCGTAAGGACTCGATGATGAGCTTCGATGAGCTCAAGGAGGTCCTTGAGCTGGAGAAATACCTCCGGCTGCGGAAAGAAAACAGCGGCGAGTGAGCACGAAAGCTCAGTCTTTCCAGCCGAGAATCCCATCGAGCGTACCAATCGCCACCGGGTGATAGCCCGGACGCGCCCTCGAATAGATCTCTCGCGCGCGCTTCAGGCCCCCGGGTGTCTTTGCCAGCTCCCGGTAGAGGGGGCTGAGAAACTTCCTCCTTCCCACACGTTCCAGGAAACGCTCCAGCGGCTCTATCACGGGCCGGTACCCGCCGGGAAGAGCCACCAGGAACCACTGGCAGAGAATCTCTGAGTTTTTCGAGGTGGTCAGGGAAAAGACCTCGTCAAGATCGCTCAGCCGCTCAGCCGGCAGCGGGGATGGCAGATGGCGCAGGAAATGAAGCCACTCGTGCGTGGTCCAGCCATCGGTTTTCAACGCCCCGGCCTTCACCCCGGCGGCAAAATAGCCCGCTGCGGCAGCGGCTTTTTCCAGCGCCCCGGAACGAACCACAGGCAGGTTAGGCGGAAGACCGGGGCCATAAACCCACTCCCTGATTCGCAACCCGGCTGCCAGGGTCCGGTCCTGCGCGAGGAGCTCACGGTCCAGGAAGGACAGGAATCCCTCGGTGGTCATCGGCTGGAATGAGAACCTGTCAAAATAGCTGCGCAGAAAAACGTCCCAGCGCTCGCGGCCGAATGCATCCTCAAGCATTCTCAGGAAGAGATAGCCCTTCTCATAGGCGACATCGGTCATTCCGTCATCCGGATCACGTCCTGCAAGATCAAGTTTCAGATGGGTATCTGCCGGGTGTTCGCCGAGAAGCTCCTTGATCGTTCTGCGGAGCTCATCGAGCCCCAGGCGGGCAAGCATCTCATCGTATTCCCTGCCGTAAAGGCGCTCCATGATCCGGTGCTCCAGGTAGACCGTGAAGCCCTCGTTGAGCCAGAAGTCATCCCAGGTCGCGTTGGTGACCAGGTTGCCCGACCAGGAGTGGGCCAGCTCGTGGGCAACCAGGGCCACCAGCGACCTGTCACCGGCAAGGATCGTCGGAGTGGCAAAGGTGAGGCGGGGGTTTTCCATCCCCCCGAAGGGAAAGCTCGGCGGCAGGACCAGGATATCGTAACGACCCCAGCGGTAAGGACCGAAGAGCTCTTCGCAGGCGAGCATCATCTTCTCGGTGTCGGCAAATTCCCAGGCCGCGCTCTCCACCAGGGACGGCTCGGCATAGACGCCTGAGCGTTCGCCAAGGGCTTTGAACCCGAGGTCACCAACAGCCAGGGCCATCAGGTAGGACGGAATGGCCTGGGGCATTTCAAAAAGAAATCGTTTCCTGCCTCCGGGCAGCTCCCGCGGCTCTCCCTGGCTCCCGGCACTCATCACCGCCGAGAGCGCTTCGGGCACCTCGACCGCGGCGGTGTAGGTAAACCGGACCGCCGGAGTGTCCTGGCAGGGAATCCAGGTTCGAGCCAGGATCGCCTGCGACTGGGTAAAGAGAAACGGCTGCTTCCTGCCTGCAGTCTGCCGGGGATCCAGCCATTGCAGGGCATCGGCCTCCCCGGTGGTTTCATAGGTGATCAGCACCTCTTCGGTCCCGGGCCTGATCCGCACGACCAGGGGCTGGCCGAGCAAGGGCCTCTCCTCTTCCAGCTCAAAGCTCGCCTCCCTGATACTGCCGCCCTCGAGAAGCTGGACCCGCCGGATTGTCAGCCCCCTGGTGTCGAGGCGAAGCTCCCGGGCACACGACAGGTTGCGGATCTTCCAGGAGGCCTCCGCCCTGATCGTCCTGCTGTCAAAGTCGACATCCAGCAACAGCGTAAGATGGGTAACAGCTACCTCCGCCGGGTTCGAAAAGGAATGGGGGTCATTGACTGCCAGGGAACCTCCACCCGGCTGACGACAGGCGCATCCGGGGGCTGCGGCAAGGAGCCACAGAGCCAGCAGCAGCCCTGGCGCATACCATCGAGATCTTGTTTTCAGACAAAGGCCGGTTTGCATATTTTCCCTTTCTCCCCCTCAAGCATCATTTAATTCGTTAATGGAACCACACTATACTTTAAGCACAGAGGAAGACCAACGAGCACACGGGAAGCACTAAATGCCTCGAATCCACCTCGGCGTCGATATCGGCGGAACGACCTGCGGCATCTGCACTGCAGATGAGCAGGGCCGGCTGCTTGGGGAGGTGACCCTCCCCACGGTCAAAGGAGAAAACGGCTGGGAAGGCACAGTCCGCCGCTTGATCGACCACGCCAGGAAACTCGTCGAGGCCAGCCCCGGCACGGAGCCCCGGGCAATCGGGATCTCCTGCGGTTCGCCCATGGACCGGGAGGCCGGAATCATCCAGGAACCGGCAAACCTTCCCGGCTGGCGGGGTGTCCCCATCGTGAACCTCTTCCAGGAGGTCTTCCCCCAGGCCGCAGTTCATCTCGAAAACGATGCCAATGCCGGAGCGCTGGCGGAATATTACTTTGGAGCGGGCCGTCACCAACGGCCCGCCAATATGGCCTTCCTTACCTTCGGAACAGGACTCGGTGCCGGCCTGATCCTCAACGGGCAGCTCTACAGGGGAACCTCGAATTATGCCGGAGAGATTGGCCATATCCGGCTGGAGAAGGATGGCCCGGTCGGCTGTGGCAAGGCCGGCAGCTGGGAGGGTTTCTGCTCAGGCGGCGGCATCGAACAGCTGGCTGCCGCCGGACGCAGGAACTGGCCGGGGGAAAGCTGCCTCGACAAGGAGAAGATCACCGCGGCTGACGTCGGCCTTGGCGCGCTCGGGGGCGACGAGCTCTGCCTCGAGATTCTCTCTGCCTCCGGCAGCTACCTTGGCCGGGGCCTGGGAATCCTGATCGACATCCTCAACCCGGACCTGGTCGTGATCGGCTCCATTTTTGCCCGCTGCGAAGAGTTTCTGCGACCCGCGATGGAGGCTGCCCTGCAGCAGGAAGCCCGCAGCGAAACACTCGAATGCTGCCGGATCGTACCGGCCGCGCTCGGCGAAAAGATCGGGCTCTACGCATCCCTGTGCGTCGCTTACCATGGAGAGTCCACCCTTGAAGCGACTGCCGGAGCGTCGGACACGGAAGATTGAAACCTGCTTTACCCGTCTGTTCGCAGCTTTTCAACAGCGCGCCGTAGTGTTCCCGGGCTGGAAGTCGCCCCCTTGCCTTCGTCCCCGGCAGCATCCGCCCTGGCAGGTGCAGACGACCTGCCTATTTCCTCCAGCAGTTCGTGATCGATGGATATGTCCCGCCCCTTCCTCAGTCCACTGTAAAAACCTTTCCGAGCGGTGTCCTTCGCCCGGCGCAGGAGGATCTCCTTCACAGCAGTGCGAACAGCCGGGAGCGGGCGAAGCCGCGAAGGCCTGGTCTCCATCAACCGGCCGATATACAGGGCTCCAGGAGTTTCGACAACGGGAGTCAGCGCACCGGGTCCATCGAGATCCAGGACCGCCTCCTGCAGGTCGGGAGGGAGACCTGCTGCTCCCGCCCTCCTGATAATCCAGCCGACATCTCCACCGGATTGCCGGGTCCTCTTGTCATCGGAATACCGAGCTGCCAGGTCTCCAAAACCAGCCACGTCGGCAGGCAGCTCCCTTGCCTCCTCGAGAGCAGCCCGGGCTCTCTCAACCAGGGCGAGCCGGCCGGTATCGCCGGTTCCCGAAGGAACCCTGATGGAGATAACCGCAATTCTTGCCATCTCATGGGTCCGGTACAGGTCGAGGTTGTCCTGATAGTGCCTGGATATTTCCTCGTCACTGACCTCCACACCTTCCAGCAGCGGCTTCAGGTTCCGCGCCAGGTACCGTCCGACCATCGCCTGCCGCAGGAGCCGCGCCACCTGCGGGTGCTTGTCGTAGCCTTCCTCGAGCGCTGTTGTATACACCAGCTCTTCATCCACGAGGTGGCGAAGAACGCTCTCGGGCTTGTCGATCCCCGGGTAAATTCGGGGAAATTTTTCAGCGCCCCGAACCAGGGCCTCCTTGAATTCCTCCTCCGTCACCGTGCCCTCATCGATGCGGGCGAGAATCCTGCCCCTTTCACCCTTTGCCGCCCCACCCCGGTCGCAGCAAATACCTCCCAGGAGGAAGAGAACAGCGGCCCCGATGGCCAAGAGGTGGTTCGTTTCGAATAACATTCTCATCATCTTAATCACAGGCTCGTGCAGAATTCCACTGTCGCCTCCGCGGCACCCGGGAAGGCCTGCTTGTGCGAGCCCCGGCGACCTCTTTACTGGTACATGCCTATTCTTTTTTCGCCCAGTGGCGGCGAGTTCTTGACCTGGATTTTTTTTCGGCCCTTACCCCCCCTGGCAGGCACGGCTTACAGCCCCGGGAGAACCTGATTCCTGCTGGCAATCCCCCTGCCTGAGTTCTATCCTCAGCCCTCCTGGAAGCAGCTTTACTGCTCTTTGAAATACGCCGGGACATAGAGTCACGATGGATTCCAGTAAAACAGCCCCCGCCACCAAAGAATTCTCCGTAAATGGCAGGACCTACCGGCCACCAGCGCGGCCCCTGGCGGTGATCTGCATCGATGGATGCGCTGACGAATACCTTGACGTCTCGCTGGTACAGGGGCGTATGCCTGTATTGGCACGTCTTCTTGCTGCAGGCGCCTACCGCGCTATGGCCCGGGGCGCCCTGCCCTCCTTCACCAACGTCAACAACTCATCGATTGCAACCGGCACCCCTCCCTCCGTTCACGGGATCAGCGGCAACTTCTTTCTCGATCCGGAATCCGGCGAGGAAGTAATGATGAATTCTCCATCTTATCTCCGCTGCGGGACCATCCTGGCGGCGGCCGCCAACGCCGGGCGAAAAGTCGCTATGGTCACGGCAAAGGAGAAGCTCAGGGATATTCTCTCCCATGAACTCGAGGGAATCGCCTTCTCAGCGGAAAAGGCGGACCAGGCGGAAGAGGGCACCCATGGCATCTCGGGGGTGGAGGCTCTGGTGGGAGAGCCGGTCCCGGAGATCTACAGCGCGGCTGCCAGCCTCTTCGTTCTCAAGGCGGGGGCGGCACTTATCGAACACGGGAAGGCCGACTTCCTCTACCTCTCCCTGACCGATTATATGCAGCATAAATTCAGGCCGGAGGATCCGGAGTCACTTGATTTTTATGGCGCCATCGACAGCGAGCTCGGGAGATTACTCGAACTTGGCGCTATTGTCGGCGCGACCGCAGACCATGGGATGAACGCCAAGCAGACGCCCGCGGGGGAGCCCAACGTAATCTACCTTGAGAGTCTTCTGCAGCAGGAACTCGGCAACGGGGTCAAGGTCATCCTGCCCATCACCGACCCCTATGTCCTCCACCACGGGGCTCTCGGCTCGCTCGCCTGTGTACACCTTCCGGATTCCACCGACACCCGCACAGTTATCGCCCGGCTGCTCGAGCTCGATGGAGTCACCGAGGCTTACGATCGACAGGTAGCGGCTCGCAAACTCGAGCTGCCTGTAGACCGGATCGGCGACATCGTCGTCCAGTCGGGGCGGGATGTCGTCCTTGGCAGAACTCCGGAGGACCATGATCTCGATGCTGTACGAGATGGCCTGCGCTCCCACGGCGGGCGTTACGAAGAGATGGTGCCATTCTTTCTCTCAGAAAAAATCACCGCGGCGTATTCCTGCAGAACAGGAGATCTGCGAAACTTCGATATATTCGAGTTCACCAGCAACGGGAGCCAGACATGACCGATTATCCCTGCTACATTGCTGGGCGGGCGGTTTCAAGCGATGAAAAACTGGCCGTTTACAACCCCTATACCGGGGAGGTGGCCGGTACCGTCGCCAGCCTCGGGAAAGCCGAAACCATCGATGCCATCGAGACAGCGCTCAAAGGCGGCGAACCCTTAAGCCGCTACCAGCGGTATGAAATCCTCGACAATGCCCGGCGCATGCTTACCGAAAGAGCAGAGGAGTTCTCTTCGCTGATCACCCAGGAAGCCGGACTCTGCCTCAAGGAGACGACCTACGAGGTCAGCCGCGGCCATGACGTCCTGCAGTTTTCAGCCATAGAGGCTCTGAAGGATGACGGCGAGATTTTCTCCTGTGACGTATCTCCAAATGGGAAGTCCCGCAAGATCTTTACCCTGCGCGAGCCTCATAAACTGGTCGCCGCCATTACCCCCTTCAACCATCCTCTCAACCAGGTGCTACACAAGATCGCCCCGGCCATTGCCAGCGGAGCTCCTGTGATCCTGAAACCTGCCAGCAAGACCCCCCTGATTGCCGTGAAAATCACCGAGCTGCTCTACGAGGCGGGGCTGCCGGGCTGGATGTTGAGTGTGCTTGTGGGGCCAAGCTCCGAGGTGGCTGATACGCTGGTCACAGACCCCCGCGTCGAGGTGGTCAGCTTTACCGGCGGTGAAAAGGTGGGGAAGCTGATCGCGGAGCGGGCCGGCTACAAGAAGCTGGTGCTCGAGCTCGGTGGCAATTCTCCCCTGATCATCCTGGAGGACGCCGACCTCGAGCTTGCCGTCAACCTTGCAGCTGAGGGCTGCTTTCGAAATTCGGGTCAGCGCTGCACTGCGGTAAAACGGCTCCTTGTACATGAGCAGATCCTTGAAGAATTCACCGCGCGCTTCGTCGAAGAGGCCGCCAAGTACAATTACGGCGATCCAAGCGATCCCGACACCCGGGTTGGAACGGTCATCGACGAAGAGGCCGCCATCTATCTCGAGAACGTAGTCAAGGACGCCGTCGCCGCAGGCGCCCGGGTTCTCCTCGGGGGAGAACGAGATGGCGCGCTGATAGCTCCGACGGTCCTAGCGGATGTGCCGCGCGATGCCGACATTGTGGTCAAGGAGTCCTTCGGGCCTCTCGCCCCCATCATGGCCGTGAGTGACATCGAAGATGCCATCGACCTTGCCAACGCGACGGCCTACGGCCTCTCCTCGGGAATCGTGACCAGCGATATGAAACGGGCGATCCAGGCGGTCAAGGGGATCCAGACCGGGACCGTCAATATCAACCAGGTGCCGGGCTACCGGATCGAGTGCTCGCCATTTGGCGGCGTCAAGGACTCGGGACTCGGAGTCAAGGAAGGCGTCATCGAGGCCATGAAAGGCATGACCTATGTGAAGACCTTCTCGATGCCCTGGTAGGAAAAGGAGACGAAGCCGAAATGACCAGCCCCGGGCACAACAGCGGAAGAAAAGACAAGCTCCTCTTTACCCCCGGCCCACTGACGACCAGTGAGCCGGTAAAGCAGGCTATGCTGAGAGACCTCGGCTCGCGCGATACGGCATTTATCGCGACCATCGGCAAGATCCGCGACGGGCTCCTCGGGCTTGCCGGGCTGTCACAGGAACAGGGCTATGAATGCGTGCTCATGCAGGGCAGCGGCACCTTCGGGGTCGAAGCGGTTATAGGCTCTGCAATCACTCCCGGCGGCAAGCTGCTGGTGGTGGTCAATGGCTCCTATGGTGAACGCATCCTGAAAATAGCCGGGGTGCTGGGGATTGAGTGCGAGGCCCTTCGCTGTGAGGAAAACAGGAAGACCGATCCGGCCGAGGTCGCCAGGTGCCTGCAGGAGGATGAGAGCATCACTGCTGTGGCCATCGTCCATTGCGAGACGACTACCGGGATCATCAATCCTGTCGAGGAAACCGGTTCGGTTGTCCGCGCAGCCGCAAAGACCTACATCGTCGATGCGATGAGCAGCTTCGGAGCGGTTGAGCTCGATGTCCAGGCGGCAGAGATCGACTTCCTGGTCTCCTCGGCCAATAAGTGCATAGAGGGTGTACCCGGATTCTCATTCGCCATCTGCCGCAGCGGGGCGCTCGACTCCTGCGAAGGGCAGGCCCGCAGCCTGAGCCTGGACCTCTTCGCTCAATGGAAGGGACTCGAGTCCAACGGCCAGTTCCGCTTCACGCCACCGACCCACACAATCCTTGCCTTTGAGAAGGCCCTGGCGGAGCTCGTCGAAGAAGGCGGTGTTGGCGGGAGGGCTGCGCGGTACCGCGGAAACTACGAAACCCTGGTGCGGGGGATGAGCGAGCTGGGCTTCAAAGAATACCTGGCACGGGAAGACCAGGGCTACATCATCACATCCTTCCGCTACCCCTCCCATCCGGCCTTTGATTTCACGGAGTTCTACACCCGGCTGAGCGAGAGGGGGCTGGTGATCTACCCGGGCAAGGTCAGCAACGCAGACTGCTTCCGTATCGGCAACATCGGCCGCATCCAGGAAGAAGATGTTCAAAACCTGCTGGCCGCCATCGCCAGTATTCTCGAGGAAATGGGCATCGATAACGGCGGCTGAGCCTGCCTTTCAGGTACAGGGGGGGAGCACAAAAAAGCCCTGATGGTCGGCCCCGTGCAGGGCCACCCGCAGGTGATTATGCGGACCATCAGGGCTCCGGTGGTGCCTGGATCCTCCCTGACTCTCCTGAGTCCGGGGGGTACCGGCAAGCACCCTCGGGATCATCATTCAATTCAGGAGGTCACCACCTCGCTTATCACCGTAGGTTGATACATCTATTGACCACCTCCTTTCTCGACCTGTTCCAGCGAGCCCAGGAGACCCGCCTCCCGGTTGCAGCGGTCGATGGCTGCCTCCGGATCCGGTAAGACGCCCCGGGCCCTCTGGGCCAAAAAGGAACGCCCTTCGGTCTGCGTTGGACCTGTACCGGTGCATACCCTTCATCCTATTGCCATCCGGAGCCGTGTCAAGCAATGCCGACTTCACCAGGAAACAACCACCTAAAACATGACAGGAAAGATGGTTTTACCATCGCCGGTAACCGCAAAAAATATTCGGAACAAGCAGCAGGATTCCCGGAGCTTACCTCTTCCTGCAACAGCTTCTTCGCCTTCAACGACAAACCTTTTGCCTGTAAGCATTAACATGTACTGAACACCCGCTATTAAGGGTATTTTTTACCTCGCCGGCACAATCCTTGTGATACCATGAAACAGCTAAGTCGTTGATGCTGCGGGGTCTGCGCATCATGGCTGCAATTCAAACTGAGGAGTCATCATGTCTAAAGAACGCGAAGATTCACTTGCTGACGATCCGCTCGAAGAAATCAATCTGGACAATGACGATCTGGACGATCTTCTTGGAGATGCCGGCGAAGAAAATTCAAATACCGCATCGTCCGATGAGACGGATGATGACCTTTTGAGCGGCGACGATCTGCTCAACGCCGACGACCTCGAGCCCGAAGAATCCGGTTCCGAAGGCGACCAGGGCAGCAGTGCCGAGATCTCCGAGGAAGAGCTCGACTCGCTGCTTGCCGAGGCCGACGCCTCTGCAGAAGATGATGCTCCCCCTGAGGAGCCCGCCATCGATCTTGAAGAGTCCGAAGATGTGATCTCCGAAGACGATAGCGATGGCTCCGATGCCACAGACATCCTTGGTGAGGATGACTCTGCAGGTGAGGAGTACCCGGAAGTCCCGGACACTCTGCCGCAGGAGCTCGTCTCAGAGCTTGAAGAAGACGCCCCAGCTACAGAAGACTCCGAAGAAGAAGAAAAGAAATCAAAGGGCTTCAAGCCCAAGGGAAAAGCAAAGAACGGCAAAAAAGGATCCGCTGGCAAGGGTAAGGCCGCCAAGGGTAAAAAAGAACCCAAGAAGGCCGCGGCTGATCTGAAAAAGCCGGCGGCCGCCAAGAGCGGTGGCCAAACGATTGATATCATCTGCAGCGAGTGCTATTCCGTGCTCTCCCTCTCGGCAACGTGGGCCGAGGAACTGGTCACCTGCCCCGAATGCTTCCACGTCGGGAAAAAGCCGGATGACAGCTTTCTTCGCACCGTCAGTACCGCCAAGGCACGCGAGTCAAAGAAAGCCAAGATGCTCACCCTCCTGTCGATCCTGATGATTACCAGCTTTGCTGGACTCGTATTCCTGAAGTCAACCTACGGCAATGCAAACGCTCTGACCGCCGGCGAACGGGCTCCGCTGCAGGCCAATTTCAATTCAGCGACAACCGCTCTCACAGATGCCAAGACCAGGAACAACCTCAGTAAAGACAAGAAGGAAAACCTTGAACCCCTCGAGGCCAAGGTAGAAGCTGAAACGAGCACCCTGAAAGACTTCTTCGAGCGGAACATAAATGTCGAGAAGGAAAGTGTGGTCGGCACTGCCGACGGCATCATCATTATATCGAAGAACGATGAAGGGGAGATCGAGGAGACGCTGCACCTCTTCTTGCGCGAAACTCCCAAGGAGGAGCACAAGGACACCGTTGACCTGTGGGTACAGATCTGCGGCTACGGCGGAGGTCTCTTCCTGCTCCTGCTCCTCTGGCAGGGCTGGAGCTACGAGGGCAATCGCTGGGAAGCTTACTTCTGAGCCGATTGCCGGTAACTCTCCTGGTCGACCCCGGCGGTCCCCTCTTGACCCGCCGCCGTTGAACCCTATGGTCTTACCTGAGGTTCCTTTCCCTGGCAGAGACCCCTTGAGTTACCGTTCACGATGAAGATCCGGGCAGCTGTTGTCAAAAAAACGGGGCAACCCTTCGAGATCGAAACTCTCGACCTCGACCCACCACGCAAAAAAGAAGTGCTGGTGAAAATCGGCGCTGCGGGCATCTGCCACAGTGACTGGCATATACGTACCGGGGGAACCGACCACCCCCTGCCCGCGGCGGTGGGACACGAGGGCGCCGGGGTCGTCGAAACCCTCGGAGAAGGAGTCACCTCGCTCAGGCAGGGCGACCATGTCGCGCTGAGTTGGGCACCGGGGTGCGACTCCTGTTTTTACTGCTCCGACAGGCGGCCGGCCCTCTGCGAGACCTGGAAAAAAGCGCTCTGGGCAGGAACTCTCCTCGATGGAACAACCCGCCTGTCGCTTGACGGCAGGCCGGTCTACCACTATTGCGCCCTAGCCTGCTTTGCCGAGTACGCTGTCGTTCCCGAGGCCTGCTGCGTCCCCATCGACAAGGAGGTCCCGCTGGAGGTCGCAGCCTTGATCGGCTGCGCGGTCACAACCGGTCTCGGCGCCTCGATGAACACCGTCAAGGTCGAAGAGGGCGCCTCGGTGGTGATCTACGGAATGGGAGGAGTCGGGCTGAGCATACTGGCCGGAGCGCGGCTGGCAGGGGCAGGTCCTCTCATCTGCGTGGACCTCTGGGAAGAGAAGCTCGAGCTGGCACGCTCCTTCGGAGCGACCCACGCATTCAAGGCAGATGAGCGGGCGCACGAAAACATCATCGCAGCCACGGGGCAACGTGGTGCCGATTACGTTTTCGAGGCGACCGGCTCCACGAAAGTCCAGGAGACGGCTTTCGATTCTGTTCGACCCGGGGGAAAGCTCATCCTCGTCGGCCTCTCAGCCACAGGAACAGAAACAAATTTCCCCGGATCGGTCATTACCCGACAGGAAAAAATCATTCTCGGCTCCTACTACGGCTCCTGCGACCCCCACAGGGACTTCCCTCGTTATGCCGCAATGTACCTCCGTGGGGAACTCGACCTCGACAGGCTGGTATCAAAGACCTACCCCCTCGAGGAGATCAATACCGCCTATGGTGACATGCTCGAGGGAAAGACAGCGCGGGGCGTAATCGCCTTCTGAAAGGCTCTCAAAGGCCTATAAGCCCCCCTTGAACATCATCGTGTCCAACAAGGCCCCTTTTCTCCCCATCCGCCCGCCAAATACAACCCGGTAAATTTATTGACCTGTTTCATACAAGTGACTTAGCATCTTGAAGTTACGCGAAGATCTCTCATTCGGTTCATTCTTTATTTACAGACAGGCACCTGGAGACTCCAGATGAAGATCAATAAATCAAGCCGGCGTGATTTCCTCACGGTCGGCGCCATCGGTGGCCTCGGTCTTACCCTGGACCAGTACTTCCGCATCAAGTCCGCCAACGCCGATCAGAAGTTTTACGAAAGCAAGGAAGGCCCCGCCAAGTCGGTCATCAACATCTTCATGCCCGGCGGGATGGCGCACCAGGACACCTTTGATCCCAAGCCCTATGCCCCCCTGGCCTACCGCGGCGAGCTGGGCAATATCGGCACCAAGCTGCCTGGCGTGCGCTACGGCGAGGTCATGAAACAAACTGCCCAGGTGGCCGACAAGATCACCGTTGTGCGATCTATGAGCCACGGAGAGGCGGCGCACGAACGGGGCACGCACAATATGTTCACCGGCTACCGTCCGAGCCCGGCACTCGTATTCCCCAGCATGGGAAGCATCGTTTCACACGAGTTCGGCCCACGCAAGAGCCTGCCGCCCTATGTCTGTATACCGGGACAACCCAATACCTTCGCAGGATCCGGCTACCTGAGCTCGTCCTATGCGCCCTTCAGCCTCGGCAGCGATCCGGCCAGCGGCAGCTTCAAGGTCCGTGATCTCAATCTTGCCGGCGGGATCAAATCGGAGCGCTTCAACCGACGGCGCTCGATCCTCGAGACGGTCAACTCCCACTTCAAGGAAACAGAAAAATCCGACGGCCTCGAGGCCATGGACACCTTCTACCAGAGGGCCTATGGCCTCATCAGCTCCAAGGAGGCCAAGGAGGCCTTCAACATCAACGCCGAGCCCGCCAAGCTCCGTGACGAATACGGCCGCAACGCTGCCGGGCAGAGACTCCTGCTGGCCAGGAGACTGGTCGAAGCAGGGGTGCGTTTTGTCACCCTGACCTACGGGGGCTGGGACATGCACAACAATATTCGGAATTCCATGAGAGGCCAGATGCCCCCCTTCGACCAGGCCTTCGCCAGGTTGATCAGGGACCTGGAAACACGGGGACTGCTCGACTCGACCCTCGTCGTGGTGACGACGGAATTCGGGCGCACTCCCAAGATTAATGGAAACGCGGGAAGGGATCACTGGCCCAAGGTGTTCAGCATCGTCCTGGCTGGTGGAGGAATCAAGAAAGGGTTCATCTACGGAAAGTCCGATGCGACAGCCACCGAGCCCGAGGAAGATGCCCTGACGGTAGCTGACTGGGCAACCACGATCTACCACCAGTTGGGCATCGTCGCCGACAAGGAGCTCATGGCGCCGGGTGATCGGCCCATAGAGATCTGCGATGGCGGCAAGGTTCGCAAAGAGCTCCTCGCCTGAGGAGAGCCGGAGGTAAAGCCCTTCTTTCTTCTATGAGAGGGTTCTTATGCACAGGGAGCCGCCTTATCGGCCCCTGGCCAAGGAAAGAACGAATCCAAGGTCAACAGAAAGTATTCTTATGCCCCTGCCCGGTAAAACAAGAACTGGAAAACCCCGGTGGCTGAGCGCCCGGTTGTTTTGCGCCACCTGCCTGTTGCTGCTCACCGCCGGCATCCTGCAGGCCGCCTCTCCATCACTGGGCTCCATCATTCCCCGCGGAGGACAGCGTGGAACCGAGCTGGAGGTGAACTTCAACGGCGACCGGCTGGCAGATGTGAAGGAGATCCTCTTTTATTCTCCGGGCTTCAGCCTTGTTGAATTCAAGGTAACCAATCCCAAGCATGTCCTCGCCAGGGTCAAGATCGCTGCTGACTGCCGCCTGGGCGTCCACGCAATGCGCCTGCGCACCGCCACCGGAATCTCCGACATGAAGACCTTCTTTGTCGGCTCATTGGCGGAGGTCGCCGAAAAGGAACCCAACAGTGACTTTGCCGCACCACAGAAAATCTCTCTCAATTCAACCGTAAACGGTATCGTTCAGAGCGAGGATGTCGACTACTACACTTTCGAGGTAAAGAAAGGGCAGCGGATCTCCGCCGAGATCGAAGCGATGCGGCTGGGCAGTACGGTCTTCGATCCCTATATCGCCATCATGAATGCTGCCCGCTTCGAAATCGCCTCTTCAGACGATTCCGCCCTGCTGCGCCAGGACTCAACCTGCCAGGTGATCGCTCCCGAGGATGGAAGCTACTATGTGCAGGTTCGCGAGAGCTCCTACGGAGGAAACGGAAACTGCCGCTACCGCCTGCATGTCGGAACTTTTCCGCGCCCGAGGGGGCTGCTTCCCGCAGGTGCAAAGGCAGGTTCCGAAATCGAGATCAGCTACCTCGGCGATGCAGGTGGGGACCGCAAACAGAAGATTACCCTTCCCCCGGCTGCCCGTGAGGACTTTGGACTGCATCTCGAGGATGAGGGGGGGGTGTCCCCCTCGATGAATGTTTTTCGACTCAGCGAATACGAAAACACACTGGAGGTCGAGCCCAACAACAACCACGCCAAGGCCACTGTCGCAACCGCCCCCGGAGCCTTCAACGGGATCATCTCCGAGCCCGGCGACATCGACTGTTTCAGGTTCAAAGCCAACAAGGGCCAGGTCTTCGAGGTGGAGCTCTACGGCCGCAGGATTCGCTCTCCGCTGGACTCTGTAATCAACATCGCTCACTTTTCCGGCAAAGGACTCGCCGGAAACGACGACTCGCGCGGGCCGGACAGCTATTTCCGCTTCACCGCCCCGGAGACCAAGGAATACGTCCTGACAGTACGAGACCACCTGGGAAAAGGCGGCCCGGATTACGTATACCGCTTCGAGCTGACACCGGTAAAGCCCGCCCTCAGCCTCACGATCCCACGGGTAGGAAGGTATTCCCAGGAGCGCCAGTCGATCTCCGTTCCCAGGGGGAACCGTTACACTGCCCTGGTCTCCGTCAGCAGGCAGAACTTCGGCGGGGACCTGGCCTTCAGCTGCGCCGATCTCCCCGCGGGTATCGCCATCCAGGGTGAAAACATGCCGGCGAACCTGACAACCATCCCTGTGCTCTTCGAGGCCGCCGCCGATGCCCCCCTGTCTGGAAAAATCTGTGACGTTCGCGCAAAGCATGCTGATGAGAAAAAGAACATCAGCGGCGGTTTCCGTATCGGTATCGATCTCCTGGTCGGCAACCCCGGACAGTCGGTATACCTGAAGCACACCCTCAAAGGGCTGGCTGTGGCGGTTACCGAGGAGGCGCCCTTCAAACTGCAGATTATCGAGCCCAAGGTGCCCCTCGTTCGCAACGGGTCAATGGCTCTCAAGATCGTAGTTGAACGCAAGGAGGGTTTCACCGCCCCCATCGCACTGCAGATGGTCTTCAATCCTCCGGGAGTCACCTCGCAGCGTGGCGTCAATATCCCGAAGGACAAGCTCGAAGCCTTCATCAGCCTGAATGCAAACGGAGGAGCCCAGGTGAGGGCCTGGAAGATTGCCGTCAACGGCTCCAGCGGCGGGATCTGGGCAAGCTCACAGCTCGCCACCCTCCGCGTAGCGGAGCCCTACATCGATCTTGCCGCAGAGAAAACCTCGGCGGAGCAGGGCAAGGACACCGAGATCTACTGCAAGATCAACCAGCGTACAAAATTCGAGGGCAAGGCCCGGCTGAGCCTCTTCGGACTGCCACATAACGTCAAGGCCCCGGGAATGGAAATCGACGCAAACACCAAGGAGGTTACCTTCAAGGTCACAGTCGCCAAGGACAGCCCCGCGGGAAAACACAAAACCATTGCCTGCCGTGTTGAAATCATTGAAAGCGGCGAGTCCATCGTTCATTCCACCGGCGGCACCGAGCTGCGAATCGATAAGCCCCTGCCGCCGCCGAAACCCAAGAAAAAACCGCCGCCGAAGGTGGTCAAGAAGGTCGAGAAACCGAAACCTCCGCCGCCTCCAAAGGCGCCGCCCAAGAAACGCCTTACCCGGCTGGAAAAGCTTCGCCTGCAATTCAAGAAGAACAAAGAAGAAGGGTCCTGAGGGCCCAGTAACATCGTGAAAATAACAAGACATCTCCCATTGCTGTCTGTCCTCACCTTTCTAACAGGGATCCTCTGCCCCGGCGAGCCCATCGACGCCGCCGACCTGGTGAAGATCACTGCCTATCCCGGGGATATCGAGCTCAGCACCCGGCGGGACCGCCAGTCGGTGATTGTCCAGGCTCTCTATTCAAACGGCCTGACCCGGGACATTACCTCCGAGGCGAAATACACCCTTGCCGACCCGGCCCTGGCAAAACTCGAAGGCGGCAGCGTACTACCGGTTAAAGATGGCACCACCGAGCTCCGAATCGAGCTCGAGGGTAAATCCATCGCTCTGCCGATTACGGTCAAGGATGCCGCCCTCGACAGGGCCATCAGCTTCAAGCTTGATGTCATGCCCGTCTTCATGAAGGTGGGCTGCAATACCGGAAGCTGCCATGGCGCCGCCCGCGGCAAGGACGGCTTCAGGCTGTCCCTTTTCGGTTTCGACCCGGATGGGGACTACCACCGCCTGACACGGGAGCTCAACGGCCGGCGGCTCAACCTCGCGCTCGTTCATGACAGCCTCATCCTTGAAAAGAGTGCCGGAAGGGTCAGCCATACCGGTGGAAAACGATTTGAAAAGGACTCCGAGCTCTACGGAACGCTTGTGCGCTGGCTGGAGGCCAGGGCCCCGCGCGACCCTGCGGACCTCCCCCACCCGACCGGGATCGAGTTCTATCCCCCCAATGCCGTTCTCAACGGCAGCGGGGCAACCCAGAAGCTGACGGTACGGGCAACGTATTCCGACGGCAGCACCCGGGACGTAACCAGCCTCGCCTACTTCCTTTCGAACAATGACACCTCGGCGAAGGTCTCCCAGGAAGGTCTCGTGAGCGCCGGAGCCAGGGGGGAAGCCTTCATCATGGCGCGCTTCGCCACCTTCACCGTCGGTAGCCATTTCATCGTTCTTCCAAAGGACCTCGAATTCGAATTTCCCCAGGTATTGGAAAACAACTATGTCGACAAGTTGATCAAGGAAAAGCTCCAGAAGCTGCGGGTGGCCCCATCCGGGCTCTGCTCTGACGAGGTCTTCCTGAGGCGGGCGTATCTCGACATCATTGGCCTCCTGCCCACTACGGAGGAATACGCACGCTTCAGTTCGAGCGAAGAAAAAGACAAGCGCTCAAAGCTCGTCGATGAACTGCTTGGAAGGAAAGAATTCGTGGAGCTCTGGGTCATGAAGTGGGCAGAGCTCCTGCAGATCCGGTCCTCCCAGCAGGTGAGCTACAAAGCCATGCTGCTTTACTACAACTGGCTGCAGGAGAAGATCGCCAACAATGTGCCTATGGACAAGATGGTCAGCGAACTCCTTGGCGCCAGCGGCGGCACCTTCAAAAACCCGGCCACCAATTACTACCAGAATGAGACCAACACCCTGAAGGTCACAGAGAACGTAGCCCAGGTGTTCATGGGCATGCGGATCCAGTGCGCCCAATGTCACAACCACCCATTCGATCGATGGACCCAGAATGATTATTACGGCTTCGCCTCGTTCTTCTCCCAGATCGGCCGAAAACGCGCCGAAGATCCCAGGGAGACCATCGTCTTCAACTCCCGCGGCGGCGAGGTGCGCCACCCTGTCGGCAACAGGGTCATGAAACCCAAGTTCCTCGGTGGCACGACCCCGGACCTGAAGGGTAAAGACCGGAGGGTGGCGATGGCCGAATGGCTGGTCTCGAGCGAAAACCCATTCTTCGCCACCAACCTTGCCAACATGGTCTGGGCGCACTTCTTCGGCAAGGGAATCATTGACGAGGTCGATGATGTCCGGGTCAGCAACCCTCCAGCCAATGCCGAGCTTCTCGGAGAGCTCGGGCGGCGCTTCACGGAATACAAATATGACTTCAAGCGCCTGGTTCGAGACATCTGCACCTCGAGAACCTACCAGTTCGCCACCCAGACCAACAAGTCAAACGAGTCGGACACTCGCAATTTCTCGCATGCGTCGCTTCGCAGGATCCGCTCTGAAATCCTCCTCGATTGCATCACGCAGGTAACCAATACGAGCAACAAGTTCCGCGGTCTCCCAAAGGGGGCCCGGGCGGTGCAGATCGCAGATGGATCCACCACCAACTATTTCCTGCAGGCCTTCGGCCGCGCCAAGCGCGAAACCGTATGCTCCTGCGAGGTCCAGATGGAGCCCAACCTGTCGCAGGCGCTTCACCTGCTCAATGGCGATACCGTTGAACGAAAGATCAGCGCCGGCGGTCTCATCAAGGGGATGCTCGATGCGAAAAAGACCCCGGAACAAATCATCGAAGAGCTCTACATCCGCTGCTTCTCGCGCAAGCCGGTCGAAAAGGAGCTGGCGGGGCTGAAGGCGATCCTTGCCTCGGCCCCGAGCCCTAAAGAGTTTCTCGATGACCTCTTCTGGTCTCTGCTCAACTCCCGGGAATTCCTCTTCAATCACTGAAAAACAGAACCATGACTCCCTGCAGCTCCCATCTCGGCGGAAAAACTCAAGCCGCGCTCCTGCTCCTCGTGCTGGCCGGGCTCCTGTTGCCATCGGCCGATGCCCGGGCAGAAGGTGAAGAGGCGGCAGCCAAGGCTGCACGGATCACCTACGATGACCACATCTCCGAGATCTTCCGCTCGCAATGTTCCAAATGCCACAACCAGGATCGCAAGAAAGGCGGCCTGGCTCTCAACACCTACGGCCTGGCAATGGAGGGCGGCAGCTCCGGGAAGGTGATCAAGCCCGGGGAGCCGGACTCGAGCCGCCTCTTCGCTCTCATCTCCCACCTCGAAGAGCCCCACATGCCGCCGAAGGGCGGTAAGCTCGCCGGCGGAATCCTGGAAACCGTCAGAAAATGGATCGCAGGAGGCGCGCCGGAGAACAAGAGCAGCAAGATCAAACTACCTGCAAAGCCCAGGCTCGAGCTGTCAGTAAGCGAGCCCACTGCGAAGCCTGAAGGCCCGCCACCAATGCCCAGGGGATTGAGCCTGGAGCCGGTGGTGAGAACACAACAGACCAGCGCCGTAACGGCGATGGCCTGCAGCCCCTGGGCTCCCCTGCTGGCGGTGGCTGGGCAAAAGCAGGTGCTTCTCTACAATACCGAGACCAGCGAGCTGGCCGGGGTGCTGCCGTTTCCTGAAGGCACTGCTCATATCCTGAAATTCAGCCGCAACGCCGGGCTCCTGCTGGCCGGAGGCGGACGCGGAGCCCATTCAGGCAAGGTGGTCGTATGGAGCGTCCGTACGGGAGAAAGAATCGTTGAAATCGGCGATGAATACGACTCCGTTCTCGCTGCCGACATCTCCAGCGACCACAGCATGGTGGCTATAGGCGGCTCCAGCAGGATGCTGAGAATCTATTCCACCAGCGATGGGGAGCTGCTGCACGACATCAAGAAACACACCAACTGGATCTTCTCCCTCGAGTTCAGTCCCGATGGGGTGCTGCTGGCCTCCGGAGACCGCAACGGCGGCCTCCATATCTGGGAGTCTTTTACCGGGCGGGAATACCTGGCCCTGCAAGGCCATGGCGGCCCGGTCACCTCGGTGAGCTGGAGGGGCGACTCGAACATCCTCGCCAGCGCCAGCGAGGATTCAACCATCCGTCTCTGGGAGATGGAGAATGGCCGCCAGATCCGCAGCTGGAATGCCCACGGCGGTGGAACACTGGCCATGCAATTTCATCGCAATGGCCAGCTGGTGAGCTGCGGCCGGGACCGGGTGGCGAAGCTCTGGGACCAGAACGGAAAACAGCAGCGTGCCTTTGAGGCTTTCAGTGACCTCGCGCTGCGGGTGGCGGTCGACCATACCTGTAAGCGGGTTATCGCCGGCGACTGGAACGGCGAGGTCCGAATGTGGAGCGCTACTGACGGCAAACGGATTGCCCTGCTCCCCCTGAACCCCGTCTCGCTCATCCAGCGTTCAAAAGAAGCGGAGACCGCCCTCGTGGCAATCAAGGCTGAGCACAGCAAGCTGGCAGCCGAGCAGAACCGCCTGCTCACCGCTGTCCGCAACCTGCAGGCCGAGCTCGAAAAGACAGAGGGGACCGCGAAAACGGCGGAAGCGGCCTCGGCAGCAGCAGCCGGTGACCTGAAGAAAAACCGTGAGTTGGCTGACAATGCGTCCACCGGCCTCAAGGAGGCCCTGGCGACACTTGCCAGGCAGGAGGAAGAGCATGGAAAGCTTGCTGCGGCAGAGAAAAAGGATGAGGCCCAGCTCACGGCAAGCGCCCAGGCGCTGGCGGCGGCACAGAAAAAAGCCGCCGGGCTGGCCGCCGAGGTGTCGAGGGCTCTCGAACAGAGAGCTGTCTCCAAGGCCGCACTGGATGAGTCCAGTGGTACGATGAGCAAAGCCCGGGCACGCCTCAGCCAGCTGACGGCGCAGGCGAAATCAGCCGGCGAGGCCGCCTCGAGCCAGAAGGGCGCACTGGACGAGGCCAATGCCCGTCTCCAGGCGGCTAATGCCCGCTCAGGAAAGTGGAAGGCCGCCATAGAGATTGACAAGGCGCTGAAAGTCCTTGCCCAGCGGCGCAAAGAACACAACACCACCCTGGTCGCTGTCGAAGAAAACAAGCTTGCCGCCCGTGAAGCCGCACTGCGGATCAAGAACCTCCAGGGGCAGATCAAGGCCAGCGCGGAAGATACACGGAAAGCGGCAGAGAGCGCGGCGGCGGTGGCGAAAAGCCTGCTCGAGAAAGCTGTCGGCTCATCCAGCAAGGCCGCCGAGATCATCGCCGGCACGGATACTCTTGAACTCAGCAACCCCGAGCAGGCCGGCAAGCTGATTACGGACCTGAAGGAGTCTTCCGGCAGTCTTGCCGACGCCCTCGCCAGCTCCCTCAAGGCCCTCGAGGAAAGTAACAGGCAGGTACAGGCCGTTGCTGCCAGGGGCACCGAGCTCAGATCCGTACTCGGCAAGGAGCTGGCTACACTGAAGGCCATGGGAGACAAACTCAAGCAGGCCACGGCAGAAGCGGCCAGGGCGGAAGCGGCTGTCAATACCGCGAAAGCGGACTGGGAAAAATGGACCAGCTCGTTTGAGACCGCCAGTCACGGCACGCAGCCTGCGGTGGCGGTTGTGGCAAATAACTGAACCGGCCGCTCTCAGTCGCTGACGAAGATCTCCATGGCGCGCCTCAGGTCCGCCCACGCTTTCCCGGGAGAAATCTTTGCCGGCAGCTCCAGGGTGATCGTGGGGACCTGCAGGTCACCACCGGCGTAGCTGCCCAGTGAGCCGGGAGTCGGATAACCAATCGACGGCTTGAGAGGATAGCCACTGGCCTGCGCCATCGACCTCGCGAGACCAACGGCGGGCCCATCGTAATTGACACAGAACAGCGGAGCATGCACCGCGAGAATCCTGGCTGGCCCGAACTGGCGGATCATCTTCATCAGCGCCCTGGTCTCGGGCTCGCTGGAAGGGTAGGGGCCGTTACGCTTGCTCTTCTTGAAATTCTTCGCGGGGAAATTCCTGTTCAGATCCACTCCACGGGAATTGTAGCGGCTCCTTTTGAGGAGGCCATCGGGATTCAGTACCGGGATCACTACCAGCCGATGGCCGGCATAAAGCTCCGGGTGGAGCTTGAGGTGGCCGAGAAGAGTTCTAAGCAGCGGCTCTCCGGCCGGCTCGTTACCATGGATGACCCCGAAGATGAGATATGCCGGCCCGCGGCCACCTGTAATCTCAGCGGTAATCTCACGACCCTCAACCGAGCGGCCGATGACCTCAGAATGAAATCTCCCGGAAGAAACGCGAACCGCCGGGGCCGAGGAACAGCCTGCAAGAAGAAGACATAACAAGCTCGGGATCCACCACCTGGTCACGTTTTTTCCTCTCCGCTCCTGCCGCCACGCTGCCGGCGCTCAACAACTTGCAGAATCATAGACACATTCAGCGAAATTGCTCGGCGTCGGATCCCGCCCACACTCCTGTGCCCCCGGCGCTGGCAGGGGCTCACCACCGAGGAAGAGCCAGCCCAGCAGGCGGATGGCATCGGAGATATCAACCTTTCCGTTATCGTCACTGTCGGCCGTCTCGAGGCACCCCGGCGCGCGGGAACCCTGGAAAAGATAGTCCAGTACCAGGATCGCATCGGTCAATTCCACCGAGCCGTTTCCATCTGTATCGCCGCGGCGGAAGAGGTCCCCCTCCGGAGGCGGCAAGGCGCCCTCCCCCGGAACACGGGTGATGCCCGAAAAGGAGGCCGGTCCTTCAATATCCGTCCTGTAAACACCGAGTGTCGCTCCCCCGTCTCCAGGTGCCACGTTCGCATCAAACCAGAAATTGTACAGGCTGCCCCAGCCAAGAGGATTGGAGTCGGGATGCTCAGCAAAGGAGCTCGTCGACCAGGTCACTCCCGAGGCATCTCGCGCGGCGCCCCAGGGAGCGTTGTTGAAACCGTCCCCTGCTGACTCGACCGCGCTGAAGCCAATACCGCTGACGGTCACATCCGCCCCGACCGGGATCGAAAGGGACGAAGCCGAGCGATGCATATCAAGATTGTAGAGCGCGTATTCATAGTGGTAGGTCCCGTCCGCGTTCTCGCTGACATGGACATCCAGGTAGCAGCGGCCATCATCGACCAGCTTGCCTTCTGGAATAACCGTCCGGCTGCCGCCCTCCCAGGCATCCATCGCAGGCCCCTGGTTGCCGATCACCTGTCGGAAATCAAAATCCCATTCGCCACCGGGACTGCCGGAAATATCAATCTCCTGCCATCCAAGGCTGTTGGTGTGATCTGTGTCATCGTGGGAAAGCGTGAACAGCTCGACAAAGTACTGTGCATCCGGATTCGCCGTGGGATCGATATCGGCATCCCGCGCCGTAAGGCGATGCTGGATCGGGTTATGATTCGAGCTGGTGGTGTCGATATGTGAGCCCGCGTAGGTGTACTCTCCTGTCCACGGATTGATCTCGTAGCGCGGACCGAAGGTCCTCTGCGACGCATTCGTGCTTACACCGTAGATGTCGGCACAACCCGATCCCAGGTTCCCATCCGGGTCCCGGCGACAGGTCAGTCCACAAACTCCGCTGGTCTGCGAGGCCGCGAAACCATGCTTCGCCCACGACTGCCCGATCTGCTCGAGGCGCCCCTCCTGCATACGGTAGAGGTTGAAGACGAGGAAAGGATGCCTCGGGTCCGGGTTGCCGTACCAGTCCACCGACTCGCTGCCCATATTGCAGATGGTCGACTGCATGGAAATGGATACCACCTCTGAGAGACGGCTCATTTGCCTGATGTTGCTCATGCTCGAGATGGTGATATCCGCCCCATCCCCCACAGGTGGCGGCTCCGCACAGCTGAGCCCAAGAGTAAAATTCCCACTCGCGCCGTTGTAACCGGAGACTCGGATCCAGTAGCTTTCGCCGGCCTCGACCTCATAGCCGACAGTTGACTGGAGAGCACAGGAGTCATCATTGCAGGCAAGCTCGTTCTCCTCGGTAGGCGGACACCCGGAATGGATCGAGAGCACGGTGTCATAATCGCTGCCGCAGGTGCTGAGGGTCAGCAGACAGACCTGCGTGGCGACATGGCGAAAGATCGCATCCGGACTGCGGGTGGAGCTGCCACAGGATGCGCTGCCGGTATTTTTCAACCCGGAGGTGCTCCCCTCCACTGTATCCGTGATACCTACCTCCTGCACGTCTTCACAATTCACCGGCTCGGGGCCCGGCCCGGGGGCATCTCCCTCTGAAGCCACCTCGAGAGTATAGTCACCCGTATCACCACGGTACCCGGCAAGACGAATCAGGTACTCCTCCCCGGCAGTCGCATCAAACTCCACATCGGACTGCCTGGATCCCGCGACACAGGCATCATCATTGCAGGTGATCTCGTTGATTTCATCGCCCGGACATCCGGAATAGACCGACAGGACCGTATCAAAGTCACTTCCGCAGGTACTGACCATCATCCGGGTGCCGGTTTCAGCGGTAAATCTAAACCAGTGAGACGGGCTGTTGTCGGAGCGTCCACAATCAGACTCCCCACCACGGGGAGCGCCCCGCGTGGAGCCGTTGATGGTCTCTATACCGATTCCCGCTGCCTCAGCACAGGAATCCTGGGCAACAATGCTGCGGCTGGTGGCCAGTCCGGAA
>JAYGDV010000021.1:0-5431 GCA_046582735.1 Planctomycetota bacterium | reverse complement strand
ACACAGAAGCAGGTTACAACGCCGAGCACGCTATAAAGAAGGTGGCTGACATCCGTCAGGTATTTAACAAGGAGGAGGGTGATAACCGCGACAATGGCGCCGGTAAGCACGCCCGCGGAATTGCTCCGGCGGGTAAATATTGCCAGGCATACAATTCCACCCAGGGGGCCCAGAATCAAACCGAGAAAACTGAGATATTCATCGAACATGGACCTGATCATGCTGTTGCCGCTTTCATGGAATGCGGCAAGAACCAGGCCGGCGCAAAGCGCAAGCATTCCCAGGACCAGGGTCGCAAGCCGCGCAGCCCGAAGGTAACGTTCTTCGGGCAAATCGGGCCTGAAACGGCGGTAAAAATCCGTGACAAAGACCGCTGACACGCTGTTCATGCTCGAGTCAAGCGTAGACATACTCGCCGCAAGAACTCCGGCGATCAACAGGCCTGTGATCCCGGGAGGAAGAGCCTGGACTATGAAAAGTGGAAAGATCTGGTCGTTTTTCAACTCAGGGGAAAGATCTGCAGGATGTTGCTGGTAATAAACAAACAGCCCGGCACCTACAAAAAACAGGAGCGCTGGAATTGGTATTGCCAGAAAGGCGTTAGCCCAGATCGCCTTGGCGGCCGACTTTTCGTCGGAGGTGGTCAGGTAGCGCTGAACAACGGCCTGGTCGGACCCGTAGGTAGCAATCTGCTGAAAAATGCCGCCCAGCAGGATCACCCAGAAAACCTCCCTGGTAAAACTCTCCGGTCCCCAGTCGAAATTCGCCGTGGCCAGCTTTCCAGCCGTAAGCGCTTCGGAGTAGATGCCGCCGAACCCACCTTCGACACTGCTGGCGATAACAAAGATCGCTATGATAGCCCCGCCGACAAGTACTACAGCCTGCAGGACGTCAGTCCAGATGACGGCCTCGATCCCCCCGAGGTAAGTGTAGGCCGTGGCAAGGATGACCATGAGGACAACGCAGGTGTAAATATCGACGCCCGTCACAGCCTTCAGCGCCAGGGCCGGAAGGTAGAGGACGATCGTCATCCTGCCGAGCTGGAATAGAATAAAGGAGACGCTGGCGAAAAGCCGGACCGCGAGGTTGAAGCGCTTCTCCAGGTACTCGTAAACAGTCGTAATCTTCGCGCGCCGGAATGCCGGCATGAAAAAAAAGACGATCAGTGGAGCAACCAGTGGAATTGTGAGGACCCCCATGTAGTAGGCGAAATCGGTCTTAAAGGCCAGAGCTGGAATCCCTGTGAAAGTCAGTGAGCTTAACCCGGTTGCGAAAACACTTAATCCCGCAGCCCACCAGGGAATCCGCCCACCGGCGAGAAAGTAGTCCCCTGTAGTCTTTCCCCGCCTCGACAAACGCCACCCAATGCCGACCAGCAGGAGAAGGTAGATGGCCAATACTCCAAAATCCAGTTTGGTAAAGGCTCCCGAGTGGACAGCCTTTACCGATAAAACCCTGGGGGACCGGACACCGGGCCTGGCTTCGCCGGTTGGAATGAACCACCTGCCACCGTATTCAACCGTATTGACGGTGACCCGGGAGGTGCCCACCTTGTCCCCCGGGAAGGTCGGGAATGTGCCGAATGGAGCCCACCTGTCGACCACCTTATTGTAGGAGATGCACTCAAGAGTCCAGCCGGGGTGGTGTTCGTTTGTTTTCCCTGGATTGTTTTTCAACCACTCGAGGGCGTCGGAATCCCCCCCACCTACCAGAAGAAGGTGGGCCTCCCCGATCCGTAAAGCCGGAGAGGGGGCAGCTGCGCGCCCCCCGGGCATGTCCTTGATCTGTTTCCATTTTCCTTCAGAAGATGAATACACATAAGCATCCTTTAACGGAGGAAACACCCGGGAACCGATCTTCCCTTCTTGAAGACGAAGGCCGCCAAAGAGGTAAAATTCATCATCGATAACCCCGCTGGCCGCCTGGAACCTCTCAGGTCCCGGCCAGGGCCCGAGGACTTTCCAGCCCGACTCAGGAGCCGGGCGGCCATCGGGGCCAAGAGCAAGTGACCAGAATGTCTTCAGCGCCTGCCCTGACTGGCTCTCCAATTGGCTGAGACCGCTGGCTGCGTATATGACAGCGCCGTCGCCTTTTTTCACTACGGCAGCGCAAAGATTGGTACAGGCAGAAGGGAGGGCGGGGTATTCGATCAGTTCGCTGAGCTTATCATCCCATGTATACGAGAAGACCCTGTTGCTCGCTTTTACCCCGTCATCTCCGCCTATAAAGATGACACGATTGGCAAAAGATACCGATGCTCCGTAGGCTGAGGGCGCAGGCAACTTTCCCGCCGCCACCCACGTTTTTTTCCGGCCATCTCCAGCGGACAGATCGAGAGAAAAGATCCGGTCATGCCAGACCTTCTTCCCATCGTCCCAGGGAGGGGCATCGGGGAAATTGGCCCCTCCAGCCACAAGGAGATGCCCGTTGCTTACTCCGGTAAATGCACCGGCAAAACCGTGCTCGTCAGGAAGAGAAGGAAGGGTCGTGTCCCACTGAAGCCCTCCAAGAGAGCCCTCGCCGTTTACCCAATGGACGGGAAACACCAGGAGAAGGAAAGAAACGAGACTGATTCTGAATTTCATGGCCGTTTTGCCTTGGAGGGAAGCGGGGCCGCAAAAGCGTCTGAGGACAACCTTCGGTACCCAGGAGCCTCTATCATTACAAAGACTTCAGTTGATGCTCAACCCTGCCGGGCAAGTTTTTCAGTAATAAGGACGCCGTGCTTGCATCAACCCCATCCAGCCCTTTGAATTGAACCTTCCCGAAAAGGGTCCCTGCTTCAAAGACCCGCCGCTTCCGCCAGCAACCACCGTTTGCCAGGGTCGGCAAACATCCCTACAAGGCCTTAAGGATCGAACCGGTGAATTTCATTAAACAGCTGTGTAAAAATTTCCCCTTTTTGACCTGTCTCTCATTACTCGCAGCCACCTTGATACTTGTTTCGCCCGCTTCCAGGGCTTGCGGACAGCAAAAAACTGTTCGCACCGACAAGTTCCGTCAGCTTGAAGAGATTCTGCCAACGCCGAACGAGAGGCGCACCGCATCCGGGGCCCCCGGCCCTGCTTACTGGCAACAACAGGCTGATTATGTGATCGACGTAGCGATTAACGAAAAGACCCACCAGGTCATCGGTTCAGAGACGATCACCTACACCAACAACTCCCCCCATGAGCTCAGCTATCTCTGGCTGCAATTGGATCCAAACCTCTTTTCGAAACACTCTTTCACCCCCTTGACCGACGAAGCTCCTGAGCTGGCTGATATTTCGTACAAAAAGCTCAAGGGGATTCTTTATCGTTCGGAATTCGACGGCTCCATCACCATCTCTTCTGTCAAGGACAGCGATGGGAAGCCCCTTCCCCATACTCTTGTGAAGACCATGATGCGGGTCGACCTGCCGGCCCCTCTGAAAAGCGGCAAGACCTGTACTTTTTCCGTCACCTGGAGTTACAGGCTTGTAGACCTTAAGAAGATCCGGGCCCGCTCCGGGCAGGAAGTCCTGGAAGATGGCAATGCCATCTACTCGGTGGCCCAGTGGTACCCCCGGATGTGCGCTTATACCGATGTCCACGGATGGCGCCATCGCCAATACATCGGGGGTGCAGAGTTCACCCTCGAATTCGGAAATTTCCTCGTTAAGATCACCGCCCCGGAAGATCACGTCGTTGCTTCTACAGGAACACTTCAAAACCCCGAAGATGTCCTCTCTCCTGCCCAGCGCAAACGCCTTGCGATTGCAGCAAAGGCGAAAAAACCCGTCTTGATCATCACGCCGGAAGAGGCCGCTGAAAACAGGAAGAAGAAAGCCGAGGGAACCAAGACCTGGATCTACCATGCCAGCAACGTCAGGGACTTTGCTTTTGCCACATCGAGAGCCTTTGCCTGGGATGCGATGCCCAGCAAGGGAGAGGGGTTCTCAACCATGTGCATGTCCTACTACCCGGCAGAGGCCATGCCGCTGTGGAACAAGTATGCAACCCATGCCACCGCCCAGACGATTGAGGTGTATTCCAGACACACGGTCCCCTACCCCTGGCCGGTTGCGATTTCGGTGAACAGCCCCGTTGGCGGCATGGAGTACCCCATGATCCACTTCACAGGAGCCCGCCCCGAGAAAGATGGGACGTACTCCGAGGGGAAAAAATACGGAATGATCTCAGTGATTATCCACGAGGTAGGCCACAACTTCTTTCCAATGATCGTCAACTCCGATGAGAGAGAATGGATCTGGATGGATGAAGGCTTCAACACCTTCATGCAATACATCGCGGAGCACGAATGGTCACAGGACTACCCGGCCAGGAGGGGCAGCCCAAGGACAATCGGTGGCTACATGAAAAGCGCCAACCAGGTGCCCATCATGACCAGCGCGGACTCGCTGATCCAGTCGAGCGCGAACGCTTACAGCAAAACTGCCGCAGGCCTCATCATTCTCAGGGAGACCATCCTGGGGAGAGAAATTTTCGATTTTGCCTTCAAGGAGTATGCGCGCCGCTGGAAATTCAAGCGCCCCATGCCCGCGGACTTTTTCCGGACAATGGAAGATGCCTCCGGGGTCGATCTTGACTGGTTCTTCAGAGGCTGGTTTTACACCATCGACCATACCGACATCGCCATCAGGGACGTTACACGCTATATGGTCGATTCCAATGATCCGGCAGAAAAGAAAGCCCGGGACCGAAAAAAATCAGGGCGCGCTAACGACACCATCAGCAAAAGACGAAGCGTCAACCTCCCCAAACGAATTGATGCTTTCCCTGAATTAATGGACTTCTACGATGAGTACGATGAGTTTGCACTTACCCGGGAGGCAAAAGAAGCTTATGCGAAGATGGTCAAGAATCTATCCGGTGAGGACAGGGAGCTCCTTCAAAGCAAGTTGAGCTTTTATGTCCTCGATCTTGAAAATGTCGGAGGAATGGTCATGCCGGTCCTCCTGCAGTTGACCTACAAAGATGGAAGTAAGGAAGAGCTCCACATTCCCGCCGAGATCTGGAGAAAGAACAACCTGGAGGTGTCCAAGCTGATCATCAGCTCCCGGGAGATCACCTCATTCCTTGTTGACCCCCACGATGAAACAGCTGACACCGACAAGGAAAACAACATATTCCCAAGGCTTGCGAGGGAGTCGCGGATCAAGCTTCGCCCCAGCGGCAAGGGGGGCTCGAATCCCCTGCGCAAAAGCCTTGCTGAAAAAAAGAAGAAGGCCAAAAGCCCACCAAAAGCTGAGGCAAAGAAGCCCTGACAGGTGGCTCCCGTCAAGGCACAATACGGCCATGAACAGACGGACCGCTTCAGCAGTTACCTTCAGCCATTACCTTGCACCGGCATCCCTTATCCTGCTCACCTCCATTGCGTTGATTCCTGCAAATCCGGAGGGCTCCATCCAGTCAGACAAAGCTGCGCTTTCTTCCCTGCAGGGTCTTGT
>JAYGDV010000541.1:0-2921 GCA_046582735.1 Planctomycetota bacterium | reverse complement strand
CGAGGTGGGTATCCACCACGTCCCGGAAGCGGCCGGGATGATGCTCTACCCCATCGCCACCGCCGGTGAAGGTGCCCACGTGCAGCTCGTAGATGACCAGGTCCTCGAAAAACGGCGTGACCCAGCCGTCATCCCCCCACTGGTAATCCGAGCTCCAGATGACAGAGTCTCCCACCGAGCTGACCTGCCGGCGCGCACGGGGGTCGGTTCGCCAGAGGGTCTCACCGTTCTGGATCGCGAACTTGTAACGATGGTTCGCCCGCGCACCTCTTACCCTCCCCTGCCAGTAACCCCGGACATTGGTGAGCGGGTGAGCGGATTCACTCCAATTGTTGAAGCTGCCTGCGACCGAAACCCTCTCAGCGTTGGGCGCCCAGACCCGGAAGACCGTTGCAGCCCCATCGACCGTGGCGCCGGGCGAAAAAGCGCCCAGCGCAGTGGTGTTGACCAGGAAGTCGCCGTGGGCCGGGGGGCTCCCGGACATGCCGAGGCGGTTGAAATAATCAATGTCGGATCCATCGACCAGCTCGAAACGATAGTACAGGAAGTCGGAAGCCGAGCCCTCCACTGTGCCGCGCCAGATCTCGAAGATCCCCTCGTTGCGAACCCACGCCATATCGTAGCGACGGGTCTCTCCGTCGAAGACCCGGATCCGGGCGCCGCCCAGGTCACCCCTGAAGACGCGCAGCTCAACCGTGAAATCTTCCCCGGCTCCAGGGTGGCGCGGTGAGCGGAAGGTCTCATCGGAATAGACACCGTCCCACTCGACATTGTCATCGTTGCGCGCGGCGCGCACAGGCGCCACCGTCGCAGCACCGAGAGCCAGCAGCAGGAATACCCGGATGATCCGGCTGGAAAAACCCATATCTCACATGATCCGCAAACTGATTTCGTGACCCGTCCCCTCGCGGGACAGGGAAAACCCTGGAAATGAATTATACCACCCGGAAAGCGGCTTTTTACCCCGGGGGCGGGTCCGCCCTTCAGCGCCGGCTGTAGTCGTCGCAGACCGTCGCATTGGGGCGCTCGGGGCGGTGGCAGTCCCTGATGTCATTGTAGCGGCAGGTGTCACAGAGAAACTCTGATGAGCCACCACTCCAGCTGTCATCGAACTCGTCTTCCTCATCGAGCGGCCGCTCGGCGGCCGGAGGGGTGAAAAAGGCGGCCAGGGCGGCAATGAAAAAGACCGATACAAAATACTGCAGGGTAGAAATATTCAGGATCCGCGCAATCCCTCCCGGCCCGGCGAAACCCTGCAGGAGAGCCCCGGCGAGAACAACGCCGACAAAAACGACCAGGCGCCTGGATCTGAACATTCGAACCTCCCGAGAAAAAAACCGCTGGGGCGAATGCCAGTTTTCGCTCCAGCGGTTCAAGAATAGCTGCGGTCATTCCCGGAGGCGACCGCAAAATGGAGGTCGATTACATACCGATCTGCCAGCGCACCATGAAGGCGTGCAGGACCTCGGCGCCACCACCGCCCATGTCCGAGTAGACGTAGTTGAACATCGTACGGAAGACGGGGTTGTGATAGATGTTGACTCCCACGCTCAGGTCTTCAAGCCTGAGCCCACCGGCAAAATCACTGTAGTTTACCGATCCGTAGCGAGCGGCCAGCTCAGTGGCTCCCCAGCTCTCGCCCCAGGCGAACTCCCCGGCCGGCTTGACCCGCTTGAAGATACCCTTCTTCGTGTCATAGGGACGGCTCTCGCCGGTGAGGAAGTAGCTGCCCATCACGTACCAACCGGTATAGGAGACATTCTCATCGGCGCTCACCGAGCTGCCCATGAATTCCCCCTGCAGCGAGAAAGGACCATTGACCCAGGCCGCCTCGACGCCGTAGCGGAATTCGCCATCTGCTCCGGCGACTGTACCCTCCGCGGCCTTGGGGCCGAGGTGAGACGAGGCGCGCGGTTCAAGGCTGAAAGCTCCCTGCAGGGTGCGGGTGCTAAGCGCGCCGCCGAGATGGATCAGGCTGCCGCCTTCGGTGTTGATGAGCCGGGTATAACGGCCCGTTAAGCTGTAATCCCCGTCACCGGTATCGAAGCCGTTGTCACCCGTGGTACGGAAGATCCCGTAGGCCAGGGTGCCGTCCTCGAGCGTGCGATGCGCCATGACACCGACATTACGCGAGGGGGCGAAAGCGGAGGTCAGCGAGCGCTCCATGAAGGTGATGTACTTGCTGCTGGTGAGCTCTTCGAGCCCGAAGGGCTCCTTGAAGTGGCCGGCCCGCAGGGCACCGGCATAGGGAACACCGCCGAGGCCCACATAGACGTCCTTGAAGGCGGGCCTTTTACCCTTGTCACCACTTCCTTCGCCGCCACGGGCGAAGTCATACTGGGTCTTCCACTCGAAGTTGTTGACCTTACCTGAGAGCATGAGGCGGGTGCGGCGGAACTCGGTTCCGTCCTCTGCACCACTGTCATCACTGAACCAGGCATTGTCGAGCATGATGCGGCCGCCGAGCTTGACGCTGGCGCTGCCATCATTGGTCTTGAACTCGAGGCCATTGTTCCACTTGCCGCTTAAGCCAAGAGGGTCGGCCTCGTCCTGTCCCCACAGGCCTCCTGAAAAAAGACAAACAGATAAAATCACCAACCCGTACTTCATCGAAAACCTCCCCTGGAAACTGAACAGGCGCAGGAGCAGATCACATTTATCTGCGCGAGCTGCCCCTTCTTCACTTACATAAAAAACACTTCGCCGTTTTTCTAACCGAAATCCATCGCCGCGGAAACCGGCATCGGAGGAAACTCGGTTAAAATCCATTCGACTCGAGGTAAAGACCGGGTAAACCGGCCGGACCGCAAGCCCGGGGAACCCGCATACCTTCGTTGTTTCAGACCGGCTCCCCTGGAAAATGCCCGTGCCGGCGTGGCCACGGATTTTTTCCGAAGAACTCCGGGCGATGGAGAAAGCTT
>JAYGDV010000490.1:0-2053 GCA_046582735.1 Planctomycetota bacterium | reverse complement strand
GCCAAGAGTGTAGCTCGGCCGAATGACTATGGGCAGACCGAGATCTTCACAAGCTGCGTTGGCCTCCTCTATGTTGGCTACAACATGGCTGTTCGGCACCTCGATGCCGCATTTTTTCATAGCGACCTTGAAGGATTCCCTGTCCTCAGCCTTCTGGATGACCTCGTAGGTGGCCCCCAGCATCTTCACACCGTGCTTCTGCAGGACCCCCGCCTCCCAGAGATCACTGGCAAGGTTCAGCCCTGTCTGCCCCCCGAGGGTCGGAAGAATGGCATCGGGCTTTTCCTTCTCGATAATCCGCTCAACGGTCTGAACGTTCAGGGGCTCGATGTAGGTCCGGTCACTGAACTCCGGATCCGTCATGATCGTTGCCGGATTGGAGTTAACCAGGATGACCCTGTAGCCATCTTCCCGGAGGGCCTTACAGGCCTGGGTACCTGAATAATCAAACTCACAGGCCTGGCCGATGACTATCGGCCCGGACCCTATCAGCAAGATACTCTCAAGATCGTTGCGGCGCGGCATGGACTCTTGAAAAAAACTGGAAAGACTGATTTAGAGAAAGGAGCAGACACATCTGCTCTGCAAAATTTCCGGGCCCTACCATTTTGAAAGAAACTGCGCAACACCTTGAAGGGACTTTGCTTCCAATGTAAGCTCCTTTATCCTCGAGTAGAGAATGCGGGCGGCGGTGGATACTTTTCCTGCATCTGAAAAGCAGGGCACTGCCCCCACTGTTGCAGACAGCAAATAACGGTTGGATTAAATGAGCGCAGAGTACAGCGAATTGATAGCCAGGATGGAGGACTTCCGGGATCGGCTCCAGGCACTCTGCGGTGCCGTCGAGGTCGACAAGGGCCTCGAGCAGATTGACGAGCTCGAGGGGCGCATGGCAACCCCCGGTTTCTGGGACAATAACGAAAAGGCGCAGGGGGTTATCAAGGAGTTGAAGACGCTTCGCAGTCTCATCGTGCCTCTCAATGACCTTTCCCAGACCACGAACGATCTCCTCGAGCTTACCGAGCTTGCCCAGGAGGAGGATGACCCGGAGGCCCTGCAGGATCTCAACAAGGAGTGCGATTTGATTGCCGGGCAGATTGACGAGGTCGAACTCAGAACCACCCTCAACGGAAAGCATGACTCCTGCGATGCCTTCATCTCCATCCATGCCGGAGCCGGGGGGACCGAGAGCTGCGACTGGGCGGCAATCCTCTCCCGGA
Source organism: Planctomycetota bacterium (assembly GCA_046582735.1). Taxonomy (GTDB): domain Bacteria; phylum Planctomycetota; class UBA8108; order UBA8108; family UBA8108; genus UBA8108. Next base: position 833 of record JAYGDV010000490.1, on the reverse strand, counting down.
TGCTGGAGCGTTACTGTGAGAAACAGGGCTTCAAGGTCAACCTGGTCGACCGGCTCGAGGGCGAAGAAGCCGGTATCAAGAGCGTTACCTACCATGTCAAGGGAGACCTGGCCTACGGTTTCCTCCGGTCGGAAATCGGCGTCCACCGACTGGTGAGGAAATCCCCCTTTGATGCCAGCAACCGTCGGCACACCTCCTTTGCCGCCGTAGATGTAATTCCGGAGATGTCCGACATCAACAAGGAGGTTGAGATCCTGGAGTCAGATCTCCGCATCGATACCTACAGGGCGGGAGGAGCGGGGGGGCAACACGTCAATGTCACCGATTCAGCCGTGCGAATTACCCATGTTCCCACGGGAATCGTAGTGCAGTGCCAGAATGAACGGTCGCAGCATGCCAACAAGGCAACGGCTCTGAAGGTCCTCAAGTCGAGAATCATTCTCCTTGAAGAGATGAAACGTGAAGAGGAGTTGCAGGAAATGTATGGAGAAAAAGGGGATATAGCCTTCGGCAGCCAGATCCGGAGTTACGTCCTCGAACCCTACACCCTGGCCAAGGATCGGAGGACCGGCCACGAAACAGGCAACGTACAGGCGGTTCTCGACGGAAACCTGCTCCCCTTTGTTGAGAAGTACCTGAACTGGAAGCTCAAGGGTAGAAAACCCCGGCAATCGGAAGAAAACGCCGGCAGTGATTGAGCCCCCCGGCTCTCAGCCCGCCTGCGTCCGAACCGATTCAAGGTCATCCCTGGCGCTGCAGGCTGCTTCACCCACCGCTTCACGCCAGTCACCTTCTTTTCCATCGAAGGCATAGAGCACCGAACGGGATGAATT
>JAYGDV010000449.1:0-3136 GCA_046582735.1 Planctomycetota bacterium | reverse complement strand
TGCGCGTTTCGATAGTTCGCACCGCGTCAAAGTACTCGTCAAATTTTCGCCGGTCATCGCTACCCAGGCGTTTCTGCAGCTGGCGCGCATTTCCAAGTGCGAGGTCGGTGATGTTGCGGGAGTGTGCGCTGGCTTGCGTGCCGAAGAGCCGGTCGTAGATCTTTCGCGGGTTTCTCATTGAAGGGGCGACGTGGCCGGTGCCGTACCAGGACATATTGTCGAAGTAGATCGACTCGATGTTGTTCTTGTGGTCGTTGCAGCTCAATTCAAGAGTCGAATAGGGAGTCGACTTCCCGATGCTGTCGGCGGCGATGTGGTCCAGGGTACGGTCGAGCGGATAGGCGGAGTTTTTGACCTCGTAGGGCGCAACGCTGGTGAGGAAGCAGGACGCGCACTGGGCATGCGAGTCGGTGCCATGCTGGAAGAGGCGGTCCATGCCGGTGATCAGCGAGATCTTTTCCCGCAGCTTGTGCAGCGGAGCCAGGGTCGGCGTGAGTACGAGGGGATGGCTGCCGGCCGGGACGGTCTTGCCTTCGAAACGCCATACGTTGTTCTGCCCTGCGAACTTCGGCAGCGCCCGGTCACTTTCTCCGGGGAAGAAGCCGCGACGAGTAATTCCATTCGGCAGGTAGAAAAACGCTAAGCGTTTTGCCGGAGGCTTTGCTTTGTGGCCCAGGGAGCTGGCATAGCTTTCCAGCCAGGGCAGGCTGAGGGTAGCACCCCCGGCACAGGCCAGGAAGTTGCGGCGGGAAACCGAACGCAGAGGTTTTTTAGGGCGGCTCATCTTGAAAGTGTCCTTCGTTGATTGATTTTAACGGAGGCCGAGAGGTTCGCGATGGGTATTTTTCTTCCGGTAGGTCCTGGCGTCATTTTTCCGTATTTTCTTTCTTCCCAGGCAGGATCTCCAGGCGAGTGTTCTTGTGCAGAAACGGCTCGCTCATCGCTATGCCCTTCAGCACGACGCGCAGCTGGTCCTGGCCTGCCAGTGCCCGGCTGGCCAATCGATCCAGCGTGGGTGAATCCGCGGGCCCCAGCTCCCTGCCCAGCGCGTAGGACAGCAGGTGCGAGATGAATCCGCGGATGAACCGGTGCTTTTCTTTGAGGAGCAGTTGCTTGAACTCAACGAGGGTCTTGAACTTGTGCTGGCTGAACAGCACGCCGCCGACATCCACCTCCCGGCCGTTTTCATACTTGTCACGCCAGACACCTGTGGGCCCGTAGTTTTCCAGGGCAAAGCCAAGCGGGTCGATCTTGTTGTGGCAGCCGGCGCAATCCTCGCGATTGCGGTGGGCGGCCAGGCGCTCGCGAATGGTGAGCTTCTCAAGCTCTTCTTTGCTGGCCTCAGGCAGGGGAGGGACATCGGCCGGAGGCGGCTCGGGCGGATCATTGAAGATCACCGCGTTGACCCAGGCGCCCCGGGTAATCGGCTGGGTGCGCGTGGGGGTGGCGGTCATCGTCATGACCGCGGCGCAGGTAATGACACCGCCGCGGCGCGGGTCGTTCAGCGGTACGCGCTTGAAAAGCTGGGTTACAACATCGTGGCCGGCCTTGGAGTTGCCGGCGTAGTTGGCGCGCAGCATGTTGTTCTCCCAGGTGAACTCCGGGTCCAGGAGGTCCATGATCGACCGATCCTCGATGTACACCGTCTCAAAGAGGAGCAGTGGCTCCGATATCATGTGCATGCTGGTGCGATACCCATCAACAAGATAGAAGTAGGGGAACTTCTCATGATCCGGAACCGAGGTGATCAGGCGATCGAGCTGCAGCCACTGGGAGGGGAAGTTGTCGCAGAATCGACCCGTCCTCCGGTCATTCAGCATCCGGTCAATTTGGGTACTGAGTATCTTCGGATCACTCAACTTGCCCGCCTCGGCAAGGTCGAGCAGCGTGTCGTCAGGAATGCTGCTCCAGAAGAACAAGGCCAGGCGCGAGGCCAGCTCGAAATCACTGATACGCTGGCGCCCGCGGTCTTTGTTGTCTGAATCCCCTTTGTCGGGCAGCTCATAAAAATAGAGGAAGTCGGGCATGCCGAGGATGGCTCCAACCACAGTGCGCATCGCCTGCTCGAGAGTGGCCCCGGTGGCGAGCTGTGCCTCGGAGAATTTCGCGAAGCGCTCCACCGTGGCAGGCTCCGGCACTCGCCGAAACGCCCTGCGCAGCAATTTCCTGAGCCTGGAGCGAATCTCGTTTGCCTTTGCGGCTCCGGGATCCGGTTCGGGCTCAGCTTTTTTTCCAGCCGGCGAAAACAGCCAGCCCCAGCTGCGGCATTCCTTTGCGTTCAGGTCAGGGCTCTCGGTAATGGTCCGGCTGAGCTTGAGAAACGACTCCATCAACAGCGGCGAAAGTGTCAGGTGGTCGCCGCGGTTGTCGAAACCGTGCTCGGCACGCTTGTCCTGGGGAAAGGCCGCCACGCCCTTGAACCCCTCGGGCCGCTGATTGTCGATATCCTTGGAGAGTGGACGACTGGAGACGCGCGCTGTCGCAGGCATCTTCCTGGTCTCCGGTCGGAAGTAATCACCACGTCGCCGTAGCAGCCGCTCGTTAAGACGGAAGATGTCCCGATCCAGTTCAAGGAGATCGACCACGGCGTTGTTGTATTGAAACCGATTCATCCGCCGGATCGGTGTGGGGCCGAATGCGTATGTCTGTAACGCCTGCTTGCGGATCGCCCGGAGCAGCGTGACCATTTGCTTCCGCTTTGCTTGTGGAAGAGGCGGTTCGTCTTCCGGCGGCATCTCACGATCCTGCAGAACCGTGATCAGTCGTTCGAGCAACCTGGGACGAGCCAGAAAGTCATCGCCCGATTTCAGTGCCAGCAGGTTGATCTTGCCTTCGATCTTCCCGCCTTTGCCGTGGCACTTGATGCAATGCGCCTTGAATGTCGCCCGCAGCGACGTCGAAGGATCATCAGCCGCTGATGACGCCGACAGGCCAATAGCCAACACGAGAGCGATGATAGGCGTGAACGTGGTTTTCATGATCTTCAAAGCACTCGGTGAGTTGCCAAGACTCGATCTCCGACCTCCATCGTCGGCTTAGAGTGGCAGGTCTGCAACTACTGTTCAGAGTTGCTTCGCCCTCTTCGGCTGAGGTTTGATTGAGTTGCTCTCACAAACGGTACCAGTTTTTGAGTCAG
>JAYGDV010000407.1:0-2790 GCA_046582735.1 Planctomycetota bacterium | reverse complement strand
GAAAAATCAGAAAAAATCCCGCGTTTACAGCAATACACGCAGGTTCTTCTGAGCTCACATGAGTTCATACAGGTCCGCTGAACAGAATTAAAACAAAGCCCCGGGACCCAAACGCTGGAACTTGGAAGAGACCGAAGGCATACTGGAAATCATGGAACCACATGCAAGGATGAACCTCGGTGGCAATCCACGAGCTCCCCTGACGCGGCGTGAATCACTCCGCAGAATCGGTGCGGGATTTGGATCCCTTGGACTCGCAGGTGTGCTTGCCGATCCGGCACTCTTCGCCTCCGGCAAGGAGAGCGGCGAGCAGGGCGTTTCCCCGCTCGCACCGAAAGCACCTCATTTCGCCCCGAAGGCAAAACACGTCATCCAGCTCTTCATGCCCGGTGGCCCCTCGCAGGTGGACACCTTCGATCACAAGCCTGACATCGCCAGGCACGCCGGAAAACGGCCCTCGCTGGTGAACCGCAAATCTCTCCGAAATACCAAGAACGGCCTGATGGTTTCTCCCTTTGGCTTCAAGCGCTACGGTGAATGCGGAAAGATGGTCAGCGATATCTTCCCGAATGTCGGGGAGCTTGTCGATGACCTCTGCTTTATCCACAGCTGCCACACTGATATCCCCGAACACGCCGGGGCGATCCTGATGATGACCCTCGGTGCCCTGCAAGCCAACCGCCCCTCCATGGGCTCCTGGCTGACCTACGGCCTTGGAACCGAGAACCAGGACATCCCGGGTTTCGTCGCCATGAGCCCGCGGGCCCAGCCGCGCGGCAAGCTTGCCAACTGGGGAAGCTCTTTCCTTCCCGGCGCCCATGCCGGCACCTATGTAAATATCTCCAGCATGAAACCGGATACGGTCATGCGTAATCTCAGCAACCCGCATCTACCCCGGCTCGAACAGAGAAACCAGGCCGACCTCCTTTCCCGCCTCAACAGGATCCACCTTGACCGGCTCGAAAAAGACAGCCACCTCGAGGCCGGCATCGAAGCCATGGAGCTGGCCTTCCGTATGCAATTCGCCGTACCGGACGTTTTCGACGTCTCCAAAGAGACCAAGGAAACCCGCGCCCTCTACGGAGACAGTGAATACGCCAAGGGGTGCCTGATTGCCCGGAGGCTTGTCGAGCGGGGAGTTCGTTGTGTGCAGCTCTCCCACTCGATTGATGGTTACGACATCGCCTGGGACACCGGGCACGGAGACATCAAGGGTGGCCACGCCAGGTTGGCCAAGGCCTGCGACCAGGGCATCGCGGCCCTGATCAAGGATCTCAAGTGGCGCGGCCTGCTGGATGAAACCCTGGTAGTCTGGGGTGGAGAATTCGGCAGGGCCCCCACCTCCGAGGGAAAAAAGGGACGGGACCACGACCACTACGGCTTCACGATGTTCATGGCCGGGGGTGGAGTGAAACCCGGCTTCAGCTACGGGGCGACTGACAATTTCGGCCTGACCGCAGTAGAGAACCGGGTCCATGTCCATGACCTCCATGCAACGATCCTGCATCTCATGGGACTCGACCATAAGAAGCTGACCTACCGCTACAGTGGACGCGACTACCGCCTGACCGATGTTCACGGCAAGGTGATCCACGACATCATTGCCTGAGGAATCAGCCCGCTTACCCGCCACCGAACCATGAGCACCGAAACAGCAATTGCAGACCTCGAAACAGGCAAACTGTTTCCCTTCGCCGATTGGCCCAACGAGGAGATCCCAAGGGTGTCTGTCGGGGTCTATACCGTCTGGCTTGGTGAACAGCTGGTCTACGTCGGGTACTCAGGCAGAAACCTCCGCCCACACGAGATCAAGGCAGCCAAAAAACCCAAGGGGCTCCTGACCCGGCTCAAGAGCCATCGCACAGGGCTGCGAAGCGATGACCAGTTCGCCCTCTATGTATGTGACCGGTTCATCATTCCCGGGCTGGACACCGAAACCCAGCAGAAGCTGGCAAATGGAGAACTCCTGCTGGATGGGTTAACCCGTAAATTCATCCGAGGAGAGCTCTCCTACCGGTTCATTACGACGGAAGGATCCGAAGCCGCCCGGAGGATCGAGAGCCAGATCAGGGAAGGTTTCCTCAACGCCGGGAAACCACTACTGAACCCGGCCTGATACGGCCGCACCTTCAGCGGGTTTCAAATCTCCGCGAACGATGAACACCGGGATCTTCGGGAAGCGGCCGGCCGGCGCTGATATCCCGCTGGCCAGCCGCGAGGGAATTACCGCTCCCCCCCACATAGTAAACCGGCTTTCCATGCTGCTCGAGATCGACCTTGACGGTGGCTGCATTGGCGTATCGAAGGGTGAACCCCGCCCGCCGCCGGTCACTCCCGTTTCTTTCGCTGCCGTGGATGATGAAGGAGTCATGAATCGACAGGTCACCGGCCTCCAGCTCGATCGCCACGGCCCTCGATTCCATGGCAGGGGTAACCTCTACCCGGACCCCCAGCAGGTCGGTCCCATCTGTAGGAAGCATCTCGAGCTCCGGGTGGCCGTCCTGGGTACGGGGAATCACCTTCATGCAGCCGTTGGCGAGATCTGAATCGTCGATGGCGAGCCATACAGTGCAGACATCGACCCCGTTCACTCCCGCCCAGTAGGTGTTGTCCTGGTGCCAGCACAGCGCCAGGCCATCCCGGGGCGGCTTGACAATCAGGTGGGTACTCAGCAGGAGCAGCTCTCCACAACCCAGCGTCTCCCCCGTGGCGGCGAGGAGTCTCTTATCGCGAGCAAGCTCGAGCCAGGTCTTCCAGTCAGGCGCATGGATATGGGGTTCGACCAGCGAT
>JAYGDV010000318.1:0-1788 GCA_046582735.1 Planctomycetota bacterium | reverse complement strand
GATCGCGAGCTGGCCCGGCAGAATTGCGGCGGGAAGCTCCTGCGATGACCTGGCGATCGGAATGGACATCTTTCCCACCCTGCTCGAGCTCGCCGGAGTGAACGTCCCGAAAAAGCTTCATCTCGACGGCCGCAGCCTGGTCCCTGGTTTTCTCGGTAAACAACCCCCCGGGCCACGCAAGGTCTACTGGGGCGCCGGCCGACAGCAAGCCATGCGCGATGGTCCGTGGAAATACGTCCGGGAGCTCAAGGGCCAGAAGGCCGCGGCCCTCTACAATCTCGAGCAGGATCGCGGAGAACAGAAAAACCTCGCGAAGAAAGAAGCCGCACGCCTGGCCGCAATGAAAAAAGACTACTCTGCCTGGCAGAAGGATGTCGCTGCCGGAGCCACCAGGCAACCCCCAGTGCCCGCCAGCCGGAAAAAATAGCCTCCCTGGAAGCTGGAAAACAGGCCTGAAAAGGCCAGATGGAGCACGCCTTCCCCCAGGGGGGCAGAAAGCCGCCTTAAAGCAAAGTTTCATCGGTTATGATGGAGCCCTGCTGAAGACGGGCCCCGCACAAGCCGGCGCCTGCTCGATCCGGGATCTCTAAATCATTAAAGGCATTCTGTCATGTTGAACAGGCTCTATCGCATCTTTGCCTGCGGCGTTTTTTTCGGCCTCCTCTTTGCCCCGGTCGCCGGCGAGGCACTCTACGGAAATGACCTCGACACACTGACGGAAAAATACCGGCAGGCCAGGAGCACAGCCGGAAAGCCCGGCACCTCTACCTGGCCCGGCGCCGTCGAGAGAAAGGTCGCGCCCATCCTGGGCCGAATCGGGAAGCTCAAAGACCCCGAGGCGCTCAAGATGCTTCGGCGTGAATACAGCGGCACGGACCCCTACCTTGTAGCCGCCGCAGGGCTCAGCATGGTCGGAAGCGGAAGGGCAGAAGCCCTCGAAGCCGCGATCAAGGGCTTTGGAAAGGGAGTCGGCTGGAAGACCTACTCGAAGGTGCGCGTTCTCGATGCAATTGCCGCCACCGGAAAACCCGCTGGCCGGGATTTCGTGATCAAGGCCGCCACGTCGGGAACCTCAGAAATGCGGGTCATCGCCATCGGAAGCCTGGCAAGTTTTCCCCGCAATCCCAAGGCCTGCGAAGCATTGATCGATGGCCTCAAGAGCAGCCATGTCCTGGTCCGTAACGCCTCGCTGCAGGCGCTGCACAAATTCAAGGTCAAGGAAATGGTGCCGGCCCTCATTGCCCGTCTCGGAAAAGAAAAAGACTCTTCCCGCCAGAGCGATATTCTCAAGCTCCTGGTGAGGCGCACAGGAGTCAACATGGGGTTGGTCTCCAAGGACTGGAACAAGTGGTGGAAAGAAACCGCCGATCGTTTCGAATTTCCAACGGCCTCAGAGGCCGGCGCGGCGAAAACCAATACCGTGGTCGTGCCGACCTACTTCGGGCTCGAGGTTGCCTCGAAGCGGGTCATCTTCCTCGTCGATGCCTCGATCAGCATGCTCCAATCAGCAACCGGGCCCAAGAAAAAGGGCAGGAAGAAGAACCTCAAGGGCGCACCCGGCACCAAGATGGCGGCGCTGAAAAAGGAACTCACCAGCATCCTCACAAAGCTTCCTGACACGACAATGGTCAACATCATCTTCTTCAACGTTGGCCCGATCCCCTGGAAGTCTTCGCTACAGCCCCTGCGCGGGCGCGGACGCCAGGAGGCCATCGCCTTCGTCAAGAACCTCGACTGCAAGCTCAAGACGAATATCTACGACTCTCTCGTGCTCGCCCTCAAGGACCG
>JAYGDV010000320.1:0-3195 GCA_046582735.1 Planctomycetota bacterium | reverse complement strand
GGCGCACCGAGGTGCTCTGCGCGAAGTGCGATGGCCATCTCGGCCATGTATTCGACGATGGACCCGCGCCTTCCGGGCTTCGTTACTGTATCAATGCTGTCAGCCTCAAGTTTGTTGAGGCCGGGAAAAAAGAAGATAGTGAGAGTACGAGCGAGCCCTGATTTCACGGGGCAATCCCCTGCTCGAAAATCCCTTTGCCCGTCCCTGGAGGTCCATCTTGAGAAATATTACCCTGCTCGTTCTTTCGTTTTGCTCCCTGGGCGCCGCCTCCTGCCGGCTTGCCGAATCTTCAGCCGGTGGCGGTGGCATCACGGTTGACTGGATCTACAGCGGGCAAGGGCGGGATGCGGCAGCGATTCCATCCTTCGAATGGCTTTCCGATGGGACGGCCATCCTGCACGACCATCGCCGCCCCGAGAGTGAAAGAACCCTTGAACGCTTTGATCCGGCCAGCGGGAAGAGGGCCGGGTTCGTCGATGCGGCCGGGGTTCTGAAGCAGCTCGAGGAGTTGCTCGGCGAGGGCAAGAGCCCTGCTTCGCTCGACTGGCCGGCCGCGATTGACCCCTCCGGCCGCTGGGGTATCTATCTCTTTGCCGGTGACCTCTTCGCCCTGGACCTGTCGAGCTCGACGCTCAGCCGGATTACTGAAACAGAGGAAGAGGAAAAGTCTCCGCGTCTCTCACCTGATGGCGCCAGGCTGGCATTTGTCCGCAAGGGCGATCTCTACACCTGGGACCTCAAGGAGCGCAAGGAGCGCCGCCTGACCAGCGATGGCTCAGACACCCTGCTCAACGGCACCCTCTCCTGGGTTTACTGGGAGGAGGTCTTCGCCCGTCGCGACCTTGGCTACTGGTGGTCGGAGGATTCCACTGCGCTGGCCTATCTGCGTACAGATGAATCGGCCGTGACGGAGATGATCTACCAGGGCTTCGAGCCGAACATTCCAGCCCTGACGCGGCAGCGCTATCCGAAAACGGGGGGTGTGAACCCGAGCGTTCGTCTTGGCGTGCTGGAGCTCTCTACCGGCAAGACAACCTGGGTTGACCTCTCCGGCCATGAACACGAATACATCGTCCGGGTAAACTGGCTCAACGACAGCCGCCGCCTGGCGGTGCAGACCATGAACCGCTCGCAGACCCGCCTCGATCTTTTCTTTGCCGGTCGCGCAGACGGCAAGGCGGAGCACATCCTCACCGAGCGCGACAAGGGCTGGGTCAATATCCACGATGATCTCTACTTCCTCCAGAAGAGCGAACGCTTTCTCTGGGCCTCGGAGCGAAGCGGCTATATGCACCTCTATCTCTACGATATGAAGGGCAAGCTGATCGGCCCGGTCACCAGCGGAGACTGGGCTATCCGTTCAGCCGCCGGAGCCGTTTCCTGGCTGCGCCAGGCCGTTCACGCCATTGACGAGGAAGGTGGGTGGGTTTATTTCACCTCGATTCGCAAGTCCTCTATCGAGAAGCATCTTTACCGGGTGCGGTTTGATGGGAGCGGCCTGGAGCGCCTGACGAAAGCGGACGGGACCCATGGCGTCGGCTTCAGTCCCGATGGCCGCTACTATTTCAACCAGCACTCCAGCAGCGCAACGCCACCCTCTCTCTCCCTGCACGCCGCCGATGGCCGCAGGCTGAACCTGCTGGCGCCCCCCAGGGGTGAGCTGTTCAAGGAGCTGGGCATGCGTGCCCCGGAACATTTTTCAGTCAGCACCTCCGATGGTTTCAAGATGCCCGCAGAGCTTCTCAAGCCGCCCGGTTTCAATCCGGCGCGTAAATACCCGGTGATCATGCATGTCTACGGAGGCCCGGCAGCCCCGGTGGTGAAGGATGCCTGGCCATCACGCACCTACTTTGACCAGGTGCTGCTGAATCATGGCTACGTGGTTTTTCGCTGTGACAACAGGAGCGCCACCGCCAGGAGCAAGGCGCTGGAGAACGGGATCCTCCACGACGCCTGGGGAAGCGGCGAGCTGGCAGACCTGCTCGAGGCTATAGCCTGGCTGAAATCGCAGCGCTGGGTCGATCCAGGGCGCGTCGGGATCTGGGGCTGGAGCGGTGGCGGCTCTTTCACCCTGCGCGCGATGACCGGTAGTGGAGAGTTCAGGGCGGGGATCTCGGTCGCGCCGGTTACCGACTGGGACTATTACGACACAATCTGGACGGAGGCCTTTATGAAGCGCCCGGAGGACAACCCCGAGGGCTATGAGCGCACCTCCATTGTTCGTAAGGCGCCCGAGCTGCAAGGCCGCCTCCTGATTGTTCACGGAACCCACGATGACAACGTCCACCCCCAGAATACCCTGCATTTTGCCAATGAGCTGATTCGTGCCGGCATCCAGTTCGAGATGATGCTCTACCCGGGGCGCAAGCATGGCATCCGCGATGCCGCCGCCCGCCGCCACCTCTACAACAAGATGCTCGCCTTCTGGAAGAGCAACCTCTGATCCGGTTTCATTCCCCCGAGGGAGGATGGAGGCCGACGAGGAGGTCCTCGACAATCTTTCCGCCGACGAGGTGTTCTTCGATGATCCGGTCGAGGTTTTCAGGACAACAGCGTGAATACCAGGCGCCTTCAGGGTAGACCACCGCGACAGGCCCCCCGTAGCAGACGCGCAGGCAGTTGGCCTTGGTTCGTTGGATACCACCCTGTTCGGAGAGTCCCAGCTCTTTGAGCCGGCTCTTTAAATGGGCCCAGGCCTCGAGGGATTCTTCCCGGCCGCAGCACTTGGGCTTGGCCTGGTCGCAGCAGAGAAAGATATGCCGGCGGGAGCCGGGAATCCCCAGCTCTTCCATGATGCTTTGTTGCTGTCGGATCGTGTCGCTGCCCGTGGTCATTTTTCTTTTCCTGGTCTTCGAATTCCGTGTTTGCGGAGCCGTGAAACGAGGGTGTTGCGGTTACGGACACCGGCGAGGCGCCCTGCCGCCGAGAGGTTCCAGGCCGCCTTTTCAACGAGCTCGAGCAGGTAGCTGCGTTCGGCCTCCTGCCATTGCCGGTCAAAATCATCGAGCTGGGGCAGCTCGCCCTCAGCAGCGGCACTGGGCATCGGGCGGGCCCTCTCCTTCACCGTCTGCTTTTCAGCCCCGAGGCCGGGCAGGATGAGGCCGAGAGACTCGGCATCTATGCGATCGCCCTCCGCCAGGATCACGAGCTTCTCCACAGAGTTTTCCAGCTCGCGCACATTGCCCCTCCAGGGCG
>JAYGDV010000250.1:0-7573 GCA_046582735.1 Planctomycetota bacterium | reverse complement strand
TCCATCCACATCCCGCATGTACATCCATTCCCCCCCGACCAGCAGGTAGCGGTCAGCCTCGTTTTCGGGCAGGGAAAAGGGCTTCGAGACCCTGAAATAATCGTCGCTCTTGCTGATACGGTCTACAAGGTAGGAGGACTCGGAGTTGTCATCGCGCAGCACCAGGGTGATCTCTACCTGCTCTGGGAAGATGTCGTCACTGGAATCGGTCAGGGACCCGTCGATGGACCTGAACATGAACTCATCGCTGTCACCCCCGGTCCAGTTCAGGATCGCGCGGGTGGAGTCCCAGTGAAAAAGCGGACCGCTCGGGCGGCTGCCGCCGGCCAACTGCAGCGGCTTCTCGGTTTCATCCCAGGTATTGGTGGTCGGCCCCCAGAAGCTGAAACCCAGGAAGAGCACCCCATCGGTGAGCGGCCTTCCCAGCTGCGACATATTCCATTCAAAATCATCCTGGGCCTGCGCCTCCCGTTTGAGGTGTTCCTCCTGCTCCTTCTCCGTCATACCCCCGGCGTGGGATTTTCGTTCGAGATCTTCGATAAGGCCGGAGAGATCGGCCAGCTTCTCTTCGCCGGGGACCTCCTGGTTGAGCAATGACCTCATACCCCCCACCGGTGAGCGAAAGCCCCGCCACAGATGGGTTCTCGATACACGTGGATCCAGCAGGTAGATCACCTCCATCAGGCCTCCGGGAGCTCCCAGCCTCCCGTCCCGCGCCTCCTTGCTGTCGTTGCGCCCATCGTAGACAGCGGGGGTCTTGAGGGAGAGTGTCTTTCCGCCGTGGCGCAGGATGGCATTGCTGGTCTCAGCCGAGATCGTCCTGACAAAACGCAGGCGCTGGCGGCCGAGGTCGTCCACATCACAGATAAACCGCACCCAGGCGTCTCCCCCCGCCGAGCTCGAGAGGACCACCGTCGAGCGGATATCCTCGGCCATTCGCTCCAGCAGGATTCGAGCCTGGTCGTAGACACGGCCACGGTTCTCCGCCCGCCGCCAGATGGAGATCCCCTGGGTCAGGAGCGTGGCGAGACCGCTGCCGAGCAGGACGAGGAGCCCCACTGCGATCACGACCTCGAGCAAGGTATAGCCGCCGGTCCCCCGCCGGGTCCTGTCGGTCGGTCGAGGTGTGGACATCAGCGTGGCAGCTCCTCGTGCCGCACCACCGCCCCATCTTTCTCATACTCGATGACGAGCGATTCGAGCACTGGAGTCTCCTTCCAGTCATCCCGGTAGATGTCATCACGCACGCGCATGTAGCTGCCGGACTTGTAGCGGAAATAGACCCTGATCTCGAGCTCGTCGCCGGCCCGGTCAATGTCGAACACCGCCGCCTCCTTGCTCTTTCGCCGCCGGGTATCCTCAAAGAGGTAGAGTCCCTTCGATCCCCTCTCATCGGCCTCCCCATCCCAGTCCGCCTCGCGGTCAAGCCGGGCGACCACGATGATGTCGCACAGCCGGTCGCGCTTGATGTTCTTGCCCTCGCGCTCCTTCCACTCGATGCTGCGCCAGTAGGCGCCGGGCACGCGGAAGCTCTTCTGCAGGAAGGCCATCGATTCGCTCTCGATCCCATCCTCGTAGCGGTCAAAATACCTGAAGGGCATCTGGTAGGCGAACATGTCTTTTCCAATGGTGCGTGGCTGGGTCCCGAACCGTGCCCGCATGCAGATCTCGCCGTGCTGGTCCCGGGGCAGCCGGAGCTGGGCCGCGCTGTCTCCCTGGATGCCCATGTGCGAGATGATCTCCATCGGCTGCCCGTAACGGCCCGGATCGATCATCACATAGCCGCCGTTGGGCGCGAAGAGCTGGGCGCGTTTCACCGGGATCCCCGTATTGTTGATCGCCCCGGTAATCGGCGACATGGTCAGGTAGGGAACCAGGCTGCAGGCGTCTCCTACCCCGTGCGCCATGGGCTCGGTGGCCAGCAGGGTTCGCCCGATCAGGCGCAACCGGCGGGTGGCGTTGGAGATCGTCGAGGCGCCCTGGCTCGAATTCTTCAGGTAGGGAGTGCTGAACTGGCCGCGCAGAACATTCTTGAAGCCGCCGCCGAGCGAGCCGTAATAGAACAGCTCGTAGAAATCAGACCGCTCAGGACTTCCATCTCGCATGAGGGCAAAACCCTCGGGCTCGAAGTGCCCGCTCATCTGGCTGATCTGGATCTGTTCGTAGCGAAGGCGGCCGTCAGCCTGGCGTTCCTTGTAGGGAGCCAGCAGCTCGTTGGTCTCCCCCGCCAGCGAGGGGTCGTAGCCGGCCGACTGGGGACTGGCACGGGTGGCACGCCCGGGCTGGGCTCCCTTGGAGCCTTCCTCATCTTCGAAGTAGAAGAGCTCCCGGCCGATACGGATCACCCCCTCCTCCATACCCAGGGCGAAGATGCTCGGCTGCCCGCGCTCGATGCTCACAGAGACAACCAGGACCTCGAGGGGATTGGAACGTGTGATCGACTGGTTCTTGCCGATGGCCCCGCCGATGACCCTCTGTGCGCCTCCACTTCCGACCTCTACCCGGCCACCCTTGAGAGGCACGAGGACGTACTTGACGCGCGGGCCGTAGGTTGGATCGTAGGCAACCCTCCGGTTCTCAAAACGACGCACCTCGTCGATGGTGATTCCGTTTGATTCATCGCCGCCGATTCCCTGGCCCTGTGAAGTGCCCTGCTGGTTGCGGGAGGCCTGGTTGCGCTGGGCGCCGGCGCGAACGTCGATCGCCTTGGCATCACCGAAGAGGGTCAGGCTGCCGGTGGATATCTCGGGAAGCCCCCAGGAGGGGAACTTCACCAGGCGCGGGTTCATGCCGCGGAAGTAGTTGTTTCGGTAGAGCCCGCGCGAGACCGGCATTTCGCGTCCGTTCTCGTCGACATCGACCAGCGATAGGAAGAATCTCCCATCCTCGTGCTCGAAGCCCTTGTAGACCCTCCTCATCATCGTCTCGTAGATATCAGGATCACTCGTGGTGATGGTGACGAAATCTCCCCAGCCCGCACCTCCCTGCCCCAGCTCCATCACCAGGCGGATCGGCTGGCCGGCGGGGATGTCCATCTGCTTCTTGAGGTAGTTGTGCTGCTCGCGAACCGGGTAGCCACGGAAGTTGGAGTTGGAACCGAGGCGGCCGACAAACATGTTCTGGAACACCTCGCGGTAGCGCACCCACTCGACGGTGTCATCGGGATGGGCGGCCATCAGGGGACGGCCCATCATGTTCGGGCGGCCCGACTGGATTTCCCACGGGCTCGGCGTACCACGAATCTCCAGCACCCCGGTCGAGGGGTAGCGGGTCAGGGGAACGCCGTTGGCGAGAACAGAGAGCTGGATGACGGGGCGCTGCTCACGGCCATCGTTGCGTACGGGCCCGCCGCCCACGCCTTCGCCGGCCGCGCCGGTAAGCCCCTCTACCTCGCCGCCGGCCTCGGCAGGGTAGGGGCCGAGGATCTTGAGGCCCATCGCCGGGGGCTGCTCCACCTTGGGATCCTTGTTGAGGGCCGCGAGGTATTCAGGCGGCAGCGGGATGCGCTGGTACTGGTAGTTCTTGCCGGCGAAATAGCAGATGCCCTTGGACTGGAAGTAGTCCGAGCTCGAGCGGTTGAATCCCATCAGCATGCCGGTGTACTCGGGCTTCTGCTCCTCGGGGTTCTGCCCGCCCGGCACGCCGGGAATACCGGCAGGAAGATCAATCCCGCCCGGCAGCTGATCATCGGTGGCCTCGGGAAGCTTGAAGAGAGGCACGATGATATCGCCGTTGGTGGCGATGCCCTCACCCTGCTGCTCTTCTGCTTCGTCCTGCCCGGTCGGTGGATTCGCTCCCCCTGCACCACCGGGAAGATTGTTCCGCCCCGGCTGGCTTGGATCCTCGGGCGGAGGCTCACCGGCATAGCGGTCAAAGTAGTGATAGATTCCCGAACGTACTATGGTGGGGAAGTTCCAGGCATTCAGGGGCTCCGCGGTGGACATACCGCCGGTGCCCCAGATCATCTCGCTGGAATCACCATCTGCGACCTGGTGCTCAACTCCCCCGGCCGCGGCTCCGCCGGCGAAGGGGTTGGCAGCCGCGCCCGCGGCACCCTGGTTCGCCACGGGGGCGACCTTGCGGCGGATCTCGAGCGAGTAGCCGTGCAGGCTGACGAGAGAGCCGGCCGGGTGCGGCGAGGGAATGGAACCACGGCCGTTCCAGAGCCTCGGGTCGGTTTTAGCCGGCAGCGCGGTCCCGGCTCCTCCGGCGGCAGGGTCCACCTGGCCGGCCGCGGCATCGGCACCCGGGGGCAGGAGCCCGCTGGCTCCGCCGGTATTGCTCAGGCCGCTGATCGGCAGCGGCTTCCAGTGACTCGGGGGGAGCGGCCGTACCTGCAGCGAGCTCTTGCTGCGGCCGATGTATTCAAATATTTCCGCCCCGATGCGGACACTTCCCTGCGATGGGAAGCGGCTGGCGTCCTTCACTCCGATACTGCCGATCTTGCCGCTGCCGGAGATGCTGGCGGTCAGCTCGGTAGAGAGGTTGTCCTTGCCGGCTGGAATCCCATCGATGAAGAGCTGCGCTCCGCCCCCGAAGGTTCCATCCCAGGCAAGCTTGATGTGGTACCAGGTCTCGAGCTCGAGTCCCCGCAGAGCCTCGATCTGGAGGAAGGAGCCGTTGTCCCTGTCCCTTTTCATCAGGGGGTCGGGCAGCGAGCTGTCGTAGATCCTGAAGAGTACGCGTCCCCTGCTTTCATCATAGAGCAGCACCATGTGGTTGCGGTTCGGGTCGGAGCCTCC
Source organism: Planctomycetota bacterium (assembly GCA_046582735.1). GTDB lineage: Bacteria > Planctomycetota > UBA8108 > UBA8108 > UBA8108 > UBA8108. The sequence goes on along the minus strand of JAYGDV010000250.1, from coordinate 2,831 downwards.
CTCTAACAGCTTGTAGTAGCCATCACGGGAACGGCTCTTGGGGTAGCTCTTCATGCGGAACCAGAACTCGACACCTGCTGGTTTCGTGGTCAGGTCTCCCCCCGCACCAGCACCTCCGCGTCCGCCTGCTGCCGGGTTGCCTGCCTGCTGCCCTCCCTGCCCGTCCCCTCCCCCGATCGACAACTCGTAGGGTTCCCCGGGCTCGAGCTCCATCCCCTCGTAGGTGTCCTCGAAGCTCAGCACCTCGTCGTAGAGTACATCTTTCAGGCTGTTCTTCGGGGTCTGGGTCGTCAGCAGGCGCAGGGTGGAAACATCCGCGCCGGGAAAGAGCATCTCTCCCCGGTGCAGCATGACCGGGCGGGACTCAACGAGATGGGAAAGGGTTCCCGGGAAACGCAGCCGGAACCTGTGGTTGTTCTCAGGGAAACGGGGCGTCATCTTCGGATCCTGCAGGAAGATCCCATCGGCGTAATCGGCCTGGCTGACCATCCCGGCAATCCTGATCCCGGCCGGGGAAACTGCGACAATCTCCCTGAAGCGGGAGCCGGCGAGCTCGCTGCCGGAGGGGTTGCGCAGAAGCGCCCGCGCCTCGATGGTGTAGACATCGGCGGTTGAATAGCACAGGCCCGTCGTTGACTGGCGCAGGAAATAGTTGGTCGGCTGCACTGCATTGACGAAGAGGGGTTTTACATCCTCGTCGTCGATGATCCCACTGGATGAGGCGGACTGCAGGGCGGCGTAGAAATCTTCATGCCCCTGCATCGGCACCTGCGAGCGCACGGAGACTGCAAGCCGTGCAGCCTCGTAGGGAGTGACGACCTGGACCTTGTCGCGACCCCGGATCCCGGTGAAGAGAGCCCGCAGCACCTTCTCGCTGGCGGTGTTGACGTTTACCGGGTGGCGCTGGAGCGCATCGATGACCGCCTTGTAGCCTCGGTAGGATGACCTCGGCGGATAGGCGAGACTGACTCCCCCATCCTGTGATCCGGCGGACTTGCTGATGACGTTGAACTCGGCCCGGTCGAGGTCGCTCAGGCGGCGCAGGCGGACCACCGTACCCGGGTTGAACTCGGGCGCCCTCGGCACCATGAACTTGAACTCGTTGCCTCCTGCGGAGAGGTCGCTGCCGATCGACTGCGCCTCGCTCCAGCGTGCGGAAATCCGGGAGCTGACGGTGAGGGCATCGCGGTGGTACTCGAGGTCCTCGGGAAGAATCGTCTCGATGCCCGCGGTGGCGTAGACCTCTGCCAGCTGGGCAAGAGCCACCTTGAGATAACGCGAATCAACCTGGAGGCTCTTGCGGGACTCTTTCTCGCCGGCAAACATCTCCTCCATCTCCTGGCGAACCTTGCGGCCCTCGTTTTTCGTCGCTCCGCGCAGGCGGGCGGCGAGATCGAGCACCATGTAGGGGCCGCGGCGACTCTCGATCTCCTTGATAAACCGGGCCGAGAAGCCCTGCTTCCTGGTGAGTTGTTTGCGGGCACGCCCGAGCTCCAGGGTGTCCTTGACATCCAGCTTGTAGCCATCGTCGGCGAACATCGCCGGGTCGAGACCGATATTGCTAAGGCTCTTGGTGCGAACTCCGCTCTTTTTAAGCAGGTCCATATCGAGGCTCTGGCCACGGAAACGGCCGACGAAGAGCGAGGCGATCTGCCAGTGGGCGATCTCACGAATCGACTCGACCGCCCGGAAGCTGGTCAGGCGGTCGGGATGGAAACCACCGTAACGTTCGGCCCAGAACCTGTGAAATCCGATCTTCCAGCCCTTGAGATCGTAGACAAAACTGCCCACGGGGAAATCGACATCCATGCTTCCGGAAAGGAAGCTGCCGGTGAAGAGCCCGCCGAGGGTATGGGCGCCCTGGTCCCTGGTCTTGTAGGTGACCGCCTGGACATTGCCGGCGGGATGGACCAGCACCACCGCCCCATCGATGGTTTCCTTATTGCTGTCACCCCTGAAGGGCGCACTGTCCTCGAGCATCATTTCCTTGTCGGAGGAGCGAAACTCGGTCCGCAGGCGGCTGACACCGAAGAGATTGGCGATGAGATTCGGTGGAGCGGTGTTGATGTTGATCTTGCCCTGCTCATCGACGATTTCCGCCGAGGCGGTAATTCCACGAGAGGTTCTGAAGCTGAACTTGCCATCCTCCTCGGCGTTGGGATCAGGCGGCGCATTGCGCGGCAGGTCGATCTCGGTGGGAAAGTTCACAGCTGTCTCATCGAGGGTGTCGAAATCTTTCTTCGAAGGACCCTTCGAGGAGAACCCTGCCGGCGCAGTGGTGGCCCCGCCCTGGCCGGCGCCCGTGCCCGTGCCGCCTCGAACACCGGCTGAACGACGGGTGGAGCCGGCCTGGCGGCCCTGGTTGGACCCGGAGTTACCCCGGCCGAGAAGGCTGGTCCTGCGTCCTGCACGCTGCAGCTCGCGCTCCTCCTCGAGTTCAACGTACTCCTCCTCCCATTCGACCGTCGAATGGGTGGCCTCAAGCCCGGCAACCGCCCTGTTGCGGTAGCTCTCGGCTGCCTGGCGCGCCTTGATAGCGCCGGAGAAATTCTGGCTCGCACGGTCGTGCAGCATCATCGAGACCACGAAGGGCGCACCGATGAGCGCGAGGGCGCCCAGCACCGCGATCACCATCACGAGTGCCATACCCCTGCGGGCAGTCGTTCGTGTTGTAGAGGATGGTTTTCTCATTGGACGTTCACAACTCCCAGGGTATCGATCTCTATGATCTTCATTTGAGCATCCGAGTAATTCTCAAGGATTATAAGCTCTTCTTCCTCCTCGATGATGTCAGGAATCTCATCAAGAGGCCAGGTATCGAGAAATTCCTC
>JAYGDV010000237.1:0-2153 GCA_046582735.1 Planctomycetota bacterium | reverse complement strand
TTCTGACCGGCCGGATTTCATCTCAAGGTTCTCTCCCGTTTTTTTTATTCGCAATTCACATTCAAGCGATAGCAGTTTGTAAGAAAAGACCACAGGATCCGTCAAGATACGACCGGTATTTTGCAGGATTCGGGGCGGTTTCTGTGTCGTCTAGAATTTTTGTCACAAAGCGTTCTTATTGAATACCTTAACAATGATTGGCAAGCCTGGATCCAGATAGAGTTGTGGAGAGAGAACGAATCACTGTGTACATTGTGTTCATTGGTGCAATAGACCTGCAGCAAGGAACTTACATAGAATCGAGATTTGATATGAATGCTATTCCCTCCTCCTTTCAGCGTTCCCAGGTATGGGTAGGGATGCTGACCTCGCTTCTTTTTGTTCTCGGCGGCCTGCAGTTATCTGTAACAGAATGCAGAGCCGGGGATCGGGTCGACTTTGAGAAACAGATCCTGCCGATTTTCGAGCAGAAGTGTTTCGAGTGTCACAGCGGGGGCGGCAAGAAGAAGCCCAAGGCCGGGCTGCGCCTTGATACCGCAGATGCGATCATCAAGGGAACCAAGCGCAAAAAAATCATCGAGCCACATCGCCCCGATGACAGCACTCTTATCGAGGTGGTCAGCCTTCCGGCCGATGACGATGATCTCATGCCGCCGCAGGGCAAGGCCAAGCCTCTCACGAAGACGGAGGTATCCCTGCTGAGGCGGTGGATCAGCGAGGGAGCGGGTTTCTCCGGCTGGCTGTCGGTGGTTCAGGGCAAGAATCCTCCTCCGCCTAAATCCGAAGGCGTGGTCCGCAAGAGAATCCCGCGCATCTCTGATCTCTACCCGAAGCTCGTTCCCGCGAAGAAACTGAAAGCCGCGGTAGCCCAGGTAGACGCGCTGATTGACAAGAAGCTCAAGGCTGAAGGGCTCAAGCCTTTCCCCTCGATCAGTGATGAGTTATTCCTCAGGAGGATCTATCTCGACATCGCCGGCCGGATTCCCACTCCAGCCGAAGCGGAAGCCTTCCTCGATGACCGCAGCAGGAACCGCCGCTCCCGCCTGATCGATAAGCTGCTCGACTCCGAGGCCTTTGTCAGCCATTTCTATAATTTCTGGGCTGACATTTTCCGGGTTCGCTTCAACGGCCGGACCTCTTCGATGACCGAGGTTTTCGCCCGCTGGATCAAGAGCAGCATCCGGGAAAACAAGCCCTACGACAAATTCGTGTATGACATGCTTTCGGCTACCGGCAACGGCCTCGATAACCCGGCGGTTGGTTACTGGTACCGCGACTTCAACATGAAGGTCGACAGCCTGGCCTATACCGCCCAGGTTTTTCTCGGCACTCAGATGGACTGCGCCATGTGCCATGACCATCCTTTCGACCAGTGGTCCCAGTACGATTTTTTCCAGATGGCCGCCTACATCTGGGACAACAAGATGCAGGGCTACGTTCCGCGCTGGGTGAGCAAGAAAACATTCCTCGAGAATTCCCTCAGGATGCGCCGTTCAAGCAAGACAGAGGTCGACGGCAAGATTGTGGTTACCTGGAAAGAGGTACCCGTCAACGAGAGGAGCGAGGAGAGGAAGAGAGCCCAGCTGAAGGCCCGCTATTCAGACCTCAGCATGGAAGAGATCCGGCGTACTGACAGGACTCATTACGACACAGGGATCTACCAGAACTATGTGCGCTTCTGGGCCCGGGAGCGCCGCGACATTGTCAAGGAGCGAACTGAAAAAGGACTCTACGATTCCAGGTCAGCCGCATCGGTAGACTCTTCTGCGGCGAGGATGATGGAAAACGTGAGCTACCTGCTCGGTTATTCACTTCGCAGGGGTGAAAAAGCCTGGTCGGTACTTCCGGACACCTACCGCTACGGCAATGCCCGGCCCGGGGACAAGGTCCTGCCGAAAACTCCTTTCGGCCAGTCGCCCAGTGTCGATGAGAAAAATCCGCCCCACGAGGTTTTCGCCAGCTGGATGACCTCGAAGAAAAACCCGATGTTCTCAAGGGTTATCGCTAACCGGCTCTTTGAGTATGTCTTCGGCCAGGGAATCTATCGCACCCGGGATGATATCAAGGCTACCGATGAAGCCTCCAACCCGGAGCTGATGGCGCTGCTGGAGAAGCGAATGCTGGCCGACGACTTCGACATGAAGAAATTCCTG
>JAYGDV010000232.1:0-2471 GCA_046582735.1 Planctomycetota bacterium | reverse complement strand
TCGACATCCCTTTCGATCTCGATCTTGGGAATTCCTGCGATTTCGTAATCCCGCTTGATATACCGGCGGATCTTATAATCCTGGACGAGATACTTCCCGAAGGTCTTCTTATCAGCAAACCAGCGCGACCTCCAGCCTTCGGTGATACCGATTCGGAATCCTAGTGGGTGTACTTTCTGGCCCATTGTCTACAACCTCTCCATCACTTGTCACCATCGCCTTCTTCGGCGCCTTCTTCAGAGGCTTCTTCTTCAGAATCTTCTTCGGAAGCCGGCTCAGCCCCGTCCGTGCCGGCTTCTGAATCTTCTTCTGTGGCTTCTTCCTCTACGGGTGCTTCCTCTTCAGATGCTTCCTCCGTTTCAGACTCCGAGGCATCTTCTTCTTCCCGGGATTCGTCTTCTGCAGTCTCCTCAGACGCGACCTCCTCAGAGCTATCCTCTTCGGGGGCAGAATCCTCCACTGTGGATTCCTCAACTGCGGCCTCTTCGGCCGCAGCTTCCTCGGTTATTGTTTCTTCGATTTCCGGTTCTGTAGCGGTAGCCTCTGCCTCAACAGCGGCAAGCGCTACGCTCAAATGGCAGGAACGCTTGAGACGGGGGAAGGCCCGGCCCATGGAACGCGGGCGCCAGCGCTTCATCGTCGGCCCCTCATCTGCGAAGGCCATCTCAACGATGAGGTTTTCCGATTCCACACCACTCATCTGAGCGGCGTTAGCTATCGCTGACTGGAGGACCTTGCGAATCATAGGAGATGCCCGGCGATCACAGTATGCCAGCCTCACCAGGGCTTTCTCTGCCCGTTGACCACGAATCAGGTCCATTACGAGACGAGCTTTGCGCGCAGAAATCCGCGCATAGCGATGGCTCGCTTTAAAGAGGACCGCCGTCTCTGATTTCACCTTTGCAGCCATGATTCCTTAGGTCGCTTTCCTGCCGCTGTGGCCACGGAAAATCCGGGTCGGGGCGAACTCGCCGAGCTTATGCCCTACCATATTTTCAGTAATGTAAACGCTCCTGAAGTCCCTCCCGTTATGAACGAGAAAGGTCTTGGATACGAACTCCGGAATGATCGTACAGGCACGGGCCCAGGTCTTGATGGGATTGGCTTCTCCCTCTCCTGCCAGCACCCTCTTGTAAAGCTTGGGGTCCACATAAGGCCCCTTTTTCAGCGATCTACCCATAATTCGTTACGTCTGCCTTTTGATTTGAATGACTTCTTCTAAAGGTTATTTCTTCTTCTTGCGCTTGCGAACGATGTTCTTGTTCGATTCTTTCCTGGGTGAGCGGGTCTTGCCTCCCTTGGAGAGGACTCCCGTAGGCGAACAGGGGTGACGGCCACCTGCCCGGCGCCCTTCACCGCCACCCATCGGGTGAGCTACAGGGTTCATCGCAGAGCCACGAACAGTCGGGCGAATACCACGCCACCTGTTGCGACCGGCTTTTCCAATCTTGATGTTCTGATGATCGAGATTTCCTACCTGGCCAATCGTCGCCTTACACTTCATGTGGATCCGCCGCACCTCGCCAGAGGGAAGCAGCACATTAGCGTAGCTTCCTTCCTTAGCCTGGATGGTTGCCTGGCTACCGGCCGAACGAACCAGCTTCCCGCCCTGCCCGGGGCGAAGCTCTACATTGTGAATCGGTAGTCCGGGAGGGATCTTCTCGAGGGTCATGGCATTACCCACATGAGGCTCCGCCATTTCCCCTGAAACGACTTCCTGGCCAACGGACATTCCCTTGGGAGCGAGAATATAACGCTTTTCACCATCGAGATAATGCAGCAGGGCGATCCTGCAGGTCCGGTTCGGATCGTATTCGATGCTGGCAACCTTTGCCGGTACACCCAGCTTGTTGCGCCGGAAATCGATAACCCGGTACTTGGGCTTGTGCCCACCACCGCGATGACGACAGGTAATGCGCCCCTGGTTGTTGCGTCCCCCGGTCTTCTTGATCTTAACGACCAGAGATTTTTCAGGAGTCGTCCGGGTAATCTCGGAAAAATCCGAAACGCTCCCGAATCTACGACCAGGACTGGTTGGCTTATAAAGTCTGATTCCCATTGTATCTTCTCAGTTCGACCGGGCCCTTATCGCAAGGCACGGTCCAGGGTTCCGTTCCACTATCAATAGATATCCAGCTTATCCCCCGCCGCAAGGGTGACCACCGCATGCCTGGTATCCTTACCAAAACCGACACTCCGGCCGACTCTCTTGCGCTTTCCACGGCGATTTCGAACGTTTACTTTCTTTACCTTCACATCAAAGAGGGTTTCAACCGCCTGGCGAATCTGAATCTTGTTGGCTGTAGGATGAACTTCAAATACATAAGCATTGAGAGCCTCGATCCCGAAGGTCGTCTTCTCGGTCAGTATAGGGCGCAGCAGTACTCCGTGATTTGAAAGGTTCATTCTTTCTCCTCGCCATCATCTTCGTCGTCAGCTGAAGCCTCTTCGGCCTCCGGCTCAACCGCTTC
>JAYGDV010000216.1:0-6384 GCA_046582735.1 Planctomycetota bacterium | reverse complement strand
CCGCCTTCGCGCCCCATCCCACCTGGCGAGGAAACGGCCCATAGGATCCTCCGAGAGAACCGGGCCAGGACCCCTTGTTGAATCGATGGAACTCCTTGATGTACTGGTGATCAATCTCAACCTCGTTAAGGGTGATGTAGGTGGGCAGCCCTGTATCAGAATGATTCGTTCCACGCAGCCGCGAATAGCAGGAGCCGATGCTGTGGCCGACCGCACGGTTACCGACAGGATCCGTACCCCCGGAGAGTACATGGATATGAGCCTTCTCATGGTCTCCGACCTTGTGGGCATGAGAGCGAATGACAGCCAGCTTGTCAGCCATGGCCGCCAGCTTCGGGAAACTGCCACCGAAGGTTATACCGGGAAGTTTTGTCTTCACCTCGCCGTTGACGCTGCGATACTCCAACGGGGCGTCCATCTTCGGATCAAAGGTCTCGATCTGGCTGGCGCCGCCTGAGAGATAGAGCAGAACGACCGACTTGTCGCGGACAAAACCCTCCTGTGAAGACTCAGCCTTGGCCGCAAGCAGGTTTGGAAGCGTCAGCCCACCGAACCCAAGACTTCCCACCCTCAGAAAATCGCGGCGGCTCAAGCCCGAACAATCCCTGCTTCCCCCTGCCTGGACAAAATTGAGCACTGCTTCGTATTCTCCTCTACCTGCGACTTTGCGGGCGTATGAGATCAGCAACCGCAAGAATGCGAATCTCATACCACTATTGTAGTTTATCCAGGATGGACAACCAATAGTTTGCCGTCGGACTCTTGCGGCAGCTTCAAACCCCTCCCACAGCCCCTAAGCACAACAGGATAAGCACTTAGAAAAGAGGCTGCACCTTTTACCTGGCCAGGATCCGCACAAACAGAACCTTGTTGCGCTGCCCCTTCCGCTTCCCCATCCGCAAAAGACCTTCGCCGCAGGTAACCCAGCTCTCCTGATCGCTGATGCGGCAGATGCCGGAATTCCCCAGGGTAGCCTGGTTTTCGGGGATCAGGATCCGCTCTGTCTTCCTGACGACACGGAGCGTCCCGGGGTCGACCTGCGCGATAAATAGCGGGGCTCGGTGGCGGAACATGTGGTCATTGCCGGCACCCCGGCGGGTGTATACCAGGAAGAGCCCTCCGCCAACCGTCACCCAGTGCTGCTGCGTGTTGTAGCTGCCAAGCGGCTTTCCATCATCAAACAACCACTCCCGAATCGGTTCAAAGTGGAGCCCATCCTTGCCCTTGGTGACATAAGCAGAATGATCCGCCCGCAAGGTCAGGAAATACTGGCCGCCGAAGGCGACCAATGAGGGCTCATAAAGGCCTCTTCCCCGGGGAACGCTCAGCTCAGTTCCGTGTTCCTTATAGGTCAGAATCTTCCCATTGAATCCGCACCGGGCCACCACGCTGGTGAAGTTGTACTTTTTCGGATCCCTCCAGTACCGCACAGGAAGAAGGACATCTCCATCCGGGAGATCTACACGCTGGGTGTTACCGGCATTGGCGCCGGTGATCGTGAATCCACCGTGATCTTTTTCGGGCATGGACAGGAACCGCATAGGCCCCCAGCGTTCTCCCTCGGGATCCATGACCGCATAGGACACTCTCTCCCGCAAAGCGTTTTCACGTTTGCCCCCAGCGAAATTAAATGTCTTCCCTGTCACCAGCACCCTGCCGGTTTTCGAGTGCCACGTCGGCCAGAGGTCACCAGGGGCCACCTCGTAACCATCAGGTTGTTTCGTGCGTCTCAGCGTCGAGATGCGAGCGGGGTGGCTCCAGGTCCTGCCCTTGTCGTAGCTGGTGGACTGGTAGATATCATGGAAATCGTGGGTCCCTGTTTTTCCCGTCTCCGACAAGGTGGTAACCCAGCGCTCTTTCGCGCCCGGCACATAAGCTGTCCGGGCCTGCCACCAGTCCCACTCAGCCGACCCCTCAATTTGCCCCAGGCTTTCAAGCTTGAGCTCAACCGGCTCCAGCGCCTCCTGCGCCACCACCGGCCACGCATAGAACGCCAGGAAGACAAGCTGGACTGACTTCCAGATCTTCAGATAGCCAGCGAGGTTAATTGCCCGAATCAAGCCGGGGGTCCTTACCTGAAATCGCATCGAGGCCACAGGAATAAATGCCCGGTGCTAAGGATTACTTCTTCAGATTTGCGAGCTTCTTACGCACAAGAGCTGACTGTTCATCGTTGAGAACCTGCCAGCAGGCCAACCCGTTGCCGACCAGTTCCCATTCATCAAATTCCCAGACGACCTTCTTGTCCTTCGTGATCTCGAAAATCTGCGGGTTCTTGTCGCCGGCATGGCAATTGCCGACGATGCGGTTGCCGTTTTCGAGCTCCTGCAGGCAGGTCATCCAGCCCAGGCCGATTTCGGTTCCAGGCACTTTGCCTTTCACCTCCCAGACCACCTTCTTCTCAGGCGTAACCTCCACCACGCTCTTGCCGCTTCCTGATGCAATCAGGGTATTGCCGTTTTTCAGACGAATGGCGCCATAGACGCGGGTCTTGATGAGGTAATCCCAGACGACCTCGCCCTTGCTGTTGTACTCGGTAACCACGCCGGGATTTTCGGAGCAGACCAGGAGGTTGCCCTCCGGCGTGTGTCGCGCCCAGCGGGTACTTTTCGTCCCACCAGGCTTGAGCGGGAACTGGCGAACGAGCTTGCGATCCTTATCCACCTCGATCACACGCCCCACGCTGCTCTCGACGATCATGGTGTTGCCGTTAGCCAGGCGGGCGAAGGCATGAACGTCAACCCGCTTCCCCTTGTTGCCGTTCATGGTAGCGGAGTCATAGGTCCACACCACCTTCTGCTCAAGGGTGATCTCTTTCAACGTGGTCCACGTATCGTGAAAGAGAATGTTGCCGTTGGGGAGAAAATGCACATCGTGGTGGCCGGTATGGCCGCGCCTCGGTCCGGCAGTCTTGTGTGACCAGACCACGTCACCCTTTGCGTCGGTGAGGGCGAGAATATTCTTACCGTACGAGGCGCCGACGAGCACAAGGCGCTCGGCATTGACATTGCGGGCTGCCACAAGAAGAACGAGAACGGCAATTAAGCGAAGTGAATATTTCATATGGATTCCTGATCCTCCTGGTTAGTTGACCGGCCCATCATAGACCAACAGCCGAAAAACAGGCAATAGAGCCGTCCAACGGTTTATTTTTGTTTTTGCCCGAACGCGAATAGGGCTGAATGAGTTCGCACGTAGAGCACCCCATCGGAAATGGCAGGAGTCGCGTAAACCCGATCCCCCATACTGTTGGCGGCAAGCAGCTCCGGCTTTGGACCGAGTGTCAGGACAGAGATCATTCCATTCCCCGCCGTCGTGAAAATATTACCGCCGGCAATAAGGGGGGATGCGTAATGGGTCCCACTTCCCTTTGTCCGCATACGGTAGATACGCTTGCCGGTCTTCAGCTCGAGGCAGGTGAGCACGCCGCCGTTCTTGACTAAATAGATATAGGTTCCATCACAAAGCGGAGATGGAACCTCAGGAATCCCCTGGGTTTCGAGGATGCGTATTTTGTCCGCACCGACCAGCCCCGCAGAGTCGATCGGAATCGCCAGGATGCCGTGGGTCTTGTATCCTGATCGGAATTTTTCCAGCCCACTCAGCTGGGCGGCCCACTCACCAGAATCGATCTCCCGGTCCCTGTTCCTGTCGACTCTTTCAAAACGAACAGTTGCACCATTCTGGGGAGCCTCCACCCCCTCGGGACGATGGAATATCCACAATGTCGGAAACTCATCGCGGCTGATCAGCTTGTCAGAATCCTTATCATGCTCAGCAACCATTTTTTTAAAGGAAGGAAATTCAGGCCGCAGGGCCGGCTCCCCCAGCTTATTCCACGCAGCAACGATCACCTCGTTCCCGGATAGGATTGGAGTGCTGGTCGCGGTCGTTGCGCAGGCCGCCACCCAGAGCCGCTTGCCGCTTGAAATTTCGAACGCCTGCATCGACCTGGCTGTATGAACGATCAGCTTCTCGCCAATTGAAATAGGACAAGCGGTACAGGCCATCTCTCCCGAGAAAGGTTCCCGCTGCGGCACCTTCCACAATTCCCTGCCGGTTACCTTGTCAACCGCCAGGAGGTAGTGATCGACATAGTTGCCGCGGTAGAGGATGACCCGGTCACCGATAATCGCGGGCGAGGTCGCATTGCCGCCAAACGACTTCGCCAGGGGCATCCTGCGTTCCCACAACTTCTTCCCTTCCATATCGAAACAGACCAGCCCGAAGGAACCGAAATAGGCGACCACCCTCTCCCCATCGGTTGCGGGGGTGCTGCTGGCCGGATTGAATGACGCATGGCCTTTTTCAAACTTTTTCGCAGGCACATCCGCCTGCCAGCGAATCTTTCCGTTCGAGCGCGCTATACAGACAACCGCCAGCTTCCTGTTCATCTTGTCCCAGGTCGTCAGGAACACGACATCGCCGACGACAATCGGGGAGCTGTGCCCGGCTTCCAGGGGTACTTTCCAAAGCTCGTTCCTGCCGGGGCCGAATTCAACGGGCGGCGACGCCCCGGGAGCGATACCGCAGGAGTTGGGCCCTCGAAATTGCGGCCAATCGCCAAGAGCCGGCCCGGCGAAGGATACAAGGACAAAGAGTTGCCAGAGCAGCAGCCTCCTTGCCCGGCCCGTCCATTCAGATCTTATTTGAAGATTTTTCATACCTGTGAAGCTCATAGCCTACCTGCGCCCACCTGTGGCATCAAACGTTAGGAGCTGGAGGCATGGGAATGCCGGCTGAAAATCGACTGGGCTGGTTAATTTCTCTCAGAATCCGCAAACATTCGGGCAACCGGCCAGGCGCAGGCATTCGGTACCACGGCTGGGAGGCGCTCCGCCCTGGTACATATAGCCCAGCAACCAGACCGCGTCGGAAACATTCACCGTCTCATCGCCGTTGGAATCGAGGATGGAGATATTGCCCGGGTCATCGAGCCTCCCGTCCCCACAGGGCGGCAGCTCAGGTCTGCGGCCGAAGAGATGCAATAGGAGAGCCACCGCATCAGAGAGATCGACCCTGGCATCCTGGTTTGCATCGCCTGGAAGCTGGCGCCCCCGGGGCTCGACCTCTGATTCATCAAAGCCCGGTGAGCCAAGCGCCAACTCGCTCAGGAGCCAGCCTTCGGCCAGCCCCCACAAGGCAGAATCCCCCTCTGCATCGGCAATCACCAGGGAAGGGCCTTCACCATCGGTTCCGGGATGCCACAGATCGCTGTACTGGAAGTCAAGAACAGGCTCACCAAGCGGCCCGAGGATGCTGATGCGCTCCCCTGCATCGTTCAACGCCCCGGAGTATTCCCCGGCGACGAGAATTCGGGCGAGGTCGTAGCGACTGGCGAAACCCGCGAGATCTTCGACGAGCACAACCACCTCACCAGGGCCGAGCTCTGTGACGGCACTGTCGGTGAAGTCAAACTCGATACCTTCCACAAATTTCACCCCCTGGAGATCCAGCGTTTCGGCGCTGACATTCTGAAGCTCGATATACTCGAACTCACGGCGCTGGAAGGGGCTGCCCTCCGGGGGCGGAGCTGGGTTGTACATGATCTCGGTTACCCGAAGCGGCATATCTGCATGGAATACGGCGGCGGACTTTGCGCTCCAGCCTCCATCCCCTGCACGAACCCGGGCCGAAACAAGAGTTGTTTCACCCAGGGGAAATGGGCCGGTGTAGGGAATCGCCCCGGGCGCGACGGCGCCGCCGGGCAGACGCGGATCAGAGCCGTCCACCGTATAGAAGACACTGTCTTCAGCCAACTCGACCTCAATTCTCCGGTCCACAAGCCCCGCACGGATCAGGAAGTCACTGCTGTTGAGGCTGAAATTCAGCCCGTGAATCGCCAGGATATTCGTCCCGACCCTCAGGTGCTCTGAGAAACCCGGCAGCTCAAAGGCCACGGGATTGCCTGGGCTAGCCTCGTTGGAGCCCGCAGCGGTGGAGTTCCACTCCAGGGCGACAGCATCCGGGGCATTTGACTGGGCAAGGCGCTCCCCGTTGATATAGGCGACGAATCCATCATCGTAATCGAGCAGAAGGACCAGGGTGGTCAGCGAGGTGAGTGCCTGTTCATCGGCGAGGGTGAATGGAATGCGGATAAAGACCGATGTGTTTCCCTCGTTCCCCGTCATCTCATCTCCAACGTCGATGGAGATCGCATCCTGGTAGCCGCTGGAATTTTCATAGCCGATCCCCCCCGTCCCACTCTGCCAGCTCTCTTCGCGAGAGCCCTCCTCATAGCCCGGCAGCATCCAGTCATCACCAAGCTCTCCATTTCGGGGAACACAGACGCTGCGGGGGGCGCCGGTGCCGACTACAAGCTCCTCAATAATTCGCTCAAAGCCGGCCACGCCCATCATCACTTCGGCGCCGCGACGAATCGGC
>JAYGDV010000208.1:0-2112 GCA_046582735.1 Planctomycetota bacterium | reverse complement strand
AGAACGACGAGGGCATCTATACCTTCTGGCACAGCCGGTCGAACTGCTACGTCGACCACGTCAGCGGCGGCGGGCTCATGATCAAGCCGCCCCAGGCGATCTACTGTAAGTGCATGTGGTCGCTGCCCTTTACCGTGGCGATGGGGGAGGTGGCGACACTGACCTCGTCCGCTCCCAAGTTCGCCCAGCCGGGGCCGAGCCTGCCGGTGAAGCACCTCAATGTCGACTTCGGCGCCAATGGCGACCGCAGGGATGACAAGGGACAGCTGTGGATCTCATCGACTAACCGGTTCATGAATCACAAGCTGCTGCTCCATTACGGTATCAAGCTCATGATGTACGACGGTTGGCAGGATGCCGGCCGCAGTGCCCGCTTCACGAAGACCGAGAAGGCCGATGTTCCCTTCGTCTTCGCCTCTTCCCTCACCGGGCTCAAGAGCTGCATCCTGCCCGTGGCCAGGCCGGAGGACGGCGCCGGAACCTACAAGGTGCGGCTGGGATTCGCGGCGCCCCCGGGAGACGCCTCGGGGAAGCGGATCTTCGATGTCCGCCTGAATGGAAAGACCGTGCTCGAGAATTTTGATATCGCCAGCGAGACCGGCGCGGTGGAAACCGCTGTCTGGAAAGAATTCACCATGGAGCTCAAGGAAAACCTGGTGGTCGAGCTGGTGAGCGCGGCCGCCACACCGACCTACGAGCAGCTTCCGCTTCTCAACGGTGTGCAGATTCTCAGGCAGGAGATGAAGGGTGGGGGAATCGCTGTTTCTGGTGATGTCTGGCTCAACCTGGAGGTCCCCGAAAAGGAGCTCTCGATCCGGGTCGGGAATTCTCATCCAGAAAGCCTGGAGGGGAAGTTCGTCCTGGAAGGCTCCGGCGGGCTGGAGGCGCGCAGTGTTTCCGGGGGAGCCGTCAGCATCGCTCCCTTCAGCTCGGTCGAGGTGAAAATCGCCGTCAAGGGCAAGGCGGGTATGAAACCCGGGGTTCACCAGTTGGTCGTGAAGCTGGTCGCCGCCGATGGGAAAACCCGTTTCGAGCAGAAGATTCCCGTCGAGTGGATCGGAAAGCTCTCCCGCGAGGTCGTTCGCGGCGGGACCCGGACGATCCTGAGCGAGGCTTTACAGAAAAACTGGGGCAACCTGCTTCGGCCGAACAACCTCCGCAACGAGTTCCTCTATGTTTCTGAAGGGGGAGCCGGCAAGTCCGGTGGGGCAGCTACCTATCTCTGGTTCAATCTCCCGGGACACCTGCGATCGAACGCCTCGATTCACTCAGCCAGGCTCCGGCTGCAGGAGGCGAAGGAGTTCTCCCTGCTGCAGCCACCACCACGGGGAGCGAAGCCCAGGGGGGGGGTCGAGGACGTGGTTCGCCGACTCGAGGGCCCACCCTGGCCTGATTTCAACAAGGTGAAATACCCCGATCTTCCGAAGCCCCAGGCCGAGAGCCTCCGGCTGAAGAGAGATCCCGCGAAGCCATCTGCCCTCGAGGTTGAGCTTCCTCCGCAGTGGCGGGGCGGCGGGAAAGACGGGAACATCTATTTTGTACTCGAGCCTGGAACTGCGCAGGGTACGGCCTATTGGAGCAACTCGGCTTCAAAGCGTGACCGTGCGCCCTCCCTGGTGATCGACTACGAGAAAAAATAGAACACCCCGAGACTGCCTCCTGCTTTCGAGAGGCCGTGCTGTATTCAAAGCCATCTGAAAGAGAAGACATGAATTCTACGACCTGCTTGATTTTCACTATCGCTTTATCAGCTGCCTCATTCCTCCCTGCTGTCGAAGAGGGGAAGGATATTCCCCTGGAGGCTCCCGCTGCCTGGAGAGGAGAGACCATCAGTCTGCCGCCCGGTTTCGCCCCCGGGATGAAACTGCAGGGGCTCGAGAAGATTCGTTTCGCACCTGGAATGTTCAAGCCCGAATCAGAGAACTTCTTCTCCTATGTCTTCGTGTTCCGCTTGGGGCCGAAGCAGGACCTTTCGCTGAAGACAGTTGAGAGCGAGATCCTGGTCTATTACCGCGGCCTGGCGACGGCTGTTGGCGGCGAGGGTATCGAGACCGGGAAGTTCACGCTCGGTCTTGAGAAGATCAAGAGTGCCGGAGGGAAGGGGAAAGGGCA